>CAYODS010000020.1:0-10237 GCA_964402765.1 uncultured Halobacteriales archaeon | reverse complement strand
ACGAGACCGGTCCACCAGACGATGCCGGGCCTGGTGACGGCAACGAGACTGGCCCACCAGACGACCGCGGCCCAGGTGACGGCAACGAGACCGGTCCACCAGACGATGCCGGGCCTGGTGACGGCAACGAGACTGGCCCGCCAGACGACCGCGGACCACCCGACGGCAACGAGACTGGCCCGCCAGACGACCGCGGACCCGGTGACGGCAACGAGACTGGCCCACCAGACGACCCTGGACCGCCCGGTGACGACGGTGACGACAGTGATGAAGGGGGGCCGCCAGGAGACGGCGGTGACGACGGTGGTGGAGAGGGGCCGCCCGGTGACGACGGTGACGACGGTGGTGGAGAGGGGCCGCCCGGTGACGACGGTGACGACGGTGGTGGAGAGGGGCCGCCCGGTGACGACGATTCTGGAGAGGGCGAGGGATCACAGGGAGACGGTGGTGACGGCGGCGCCGGTGACGGCGGTGACGGCGGCGCCGGTGGCGGCGGCAATGGCGGCGCCGGTGGCGGCGGCAATGGCGGCGCCGGTGGCGGCGGCCCCCCCGAGTGAGAGTGCTCGGGAGTCCCGCGGTGGGCGAGTCGGATCTACGTCGGCGAGACGTTCGGCAAGGCTGATACGCCCGGCCCCGTGAATCGAGACGATGGTCGGGGACACGCTCAGAGCGACCGCCGGGGAGTTGGACGCGGAGGCGATCCTGACGGCGCTGGACGAGGGGCGCCGGGTCGTCATCACCACCGAGCGGTTCGGCACGCGTCACGAGGTGACGCTGCGACACGACGGCACGCGGTACTACTGTGACACGCCGACGACGCTGCACAGACACGAGAGCCGCGACGAGATGCGCCGCTGCATCACCGAGCAGGGGTACATCGAGGAGATCGCCGACGAGCCGCGGGACTGACACCGTGACTTTTTGATCGTCTGGGCCGTACGCCGCGGTATGGTTGACGGAGGCGGCGACGGCGGGGACACGGAGACGACCGGCCGCTCGCGGGACCCGCCAGGGATGGGCGAACTCCTCGAGCGCTCGGACCCCGAGTTCGAGCAGGTGATGAGTTGCGTGTTCGGCATCCACGAGCACGAGACTCGCACGTACCTCTCGCTGCTGGAGCGACCGGGCAGTACGGTCGAGGAACTCGCCGACGCCCTCGACCGGGACCGCAGCAACGTTAACCGCTCGCTGAGCACGCTGCTGGAGACGGGGCTTGCGACCCGGGAGCGTCGCCTGCTCGACCCCGGCGGGTACGTGTACCAGTACACCGCGACGCCGCTGCCGGAGGCGAAACGGCGGCTGCACACCGCCCTGGACGCCTGGACCGAGCGCGTCCACGAGGAGATCGACGTCTTCGGCGACGACGTGGACGACTGAGTCGTCGGCGTCCGACGGACGACGAGGCTTATGACCCCCCGGCCCGACCGACGGGTATGGACTCCGCGGCGAGCGCACGCGAGCGGCGGGCGGCGCTGTCGCTGTCGGCGGCGCGGGACCGGCCGGCGCCGCCGGCGTCGGTCACCGAGGGGACCTGGCTCACCTGCGTCGAGTGTGGCGAGACGTTCCCCCCGTTCGACGCCGTGCGCTACCGCTGTGACGCGTGTGACGGACTGCTCGAGCTGCGCTACGCCGACCCCGCCAGCTTCGACGAGTTCGAGGGTGAGGGCCGGGGCGTGTGGCGCTACCGCGCCGCCCTGCCGGTCGAGGACGGCGTCAGTCTGCCCGAGGGCGACACGCCGCTGCACCGCGTGCCCCGTCTGCAGGCAGAGGTGGGCGTCGAGCACCTCCGGGTGAAACACGAGGGGATGAACCCCACCGGCTCGTTCAAGGACCGCGGGATGACCGTCGGCGTCCGCGTCGCCCAGCGGGTCGGCGTCGACCGCCTGGCCTGTGCCTCGACGGGCAACACCAGCGCCGCCCTGGCCGCCTACGGCGCCCGCGGCGGCATGGAGACGCTCGTTCTGCTGCCCGCCGGCAAGGTCGCCGCCGGCAAGGTCGCCCAGGCCAGCCTCCACGGCGCCCGCATCCTCGAGGTCGACGGCAACTTCGACGACTGTCTCGACGTGGTCCAGGGGCTCACGCGGCGAGGGGCGGCGTACCTGCTGAACTCGCTCAACCCGTTCCGACTGGAGGGCCAGAAGACGATCGGCTTCGAGATACTGGAGACGTTCCAGGCGGACCACGGCGAGTACCCCGACCGGATCGTCCTGCCGGCGGGCAACGCCGGCAACACCGCCGCCCTCTACAAGGCGTTCCGCGAACTGGTCGCCGCCGACGCGCTCGCCCCCGGGGAGGTGCCCGCGCTGACCCCGGTGCAGGCGGCGGGTGCCGCCCCGCTGGTCGAGGCGGTCGAGGAGGGGCGCGACGCCGTGCGGCGGTGGGAGGAGGTCGAGACCCGGGCGACGGCGATCCGGATCGGCAACCCGGTCAACGCGCCGAAGGCGCTGCCAGGTGTGCGCGAGACCGGCGGCACCGCCGTCGCCGTCTCGGACGAGGCGATCACCGAGGCACAGCGCGACCTGGCGGGGGAGGGCGTCGGCGTCGAACCCGCCTCGGCGGCGTCGCTCGCGGGCCTGCGGGCGCTGCGTGACCGGGGCGTCGTCGACGGCGAGGAGTCGGTCGTCTGCCTGACCACGGGCCACCTCCTGAAGGACCCCGACGCCGCCGCCCGCGCGGGGACGGAGCCGGAGCCGGTGCCCGCCGACGTGGACGGCGTCCTCGATCGGATCGCGTCAGACGGCGAATCACACGAGTGAGCCCGTCAGACGGTCGTCTGCCGGGTATTTAGGTGCGTCGACGGAAGCGATCTCCTCCAGCGATGACCGAGCACACGGACGACGGCGACGGGCACGACCGCGACGACGGCGAGGGCGAGGCGACCGCGAGCGAGGTGACGGCCTGGCACCTCGTGCCGACGGCGTCGGCGGGGACGGTGCCCGTCGAGTGGACGGACTTGAAGACGATGCGCCGGCGGATCGACGAACTGGAGCGCGAGCGCGACCGTCTCGCGGCGCGGCTCGAACAGTCACGGGAGCGGCGACGCCGCACCGTCGAGCGCTACGAGCAGTTGCTCGACCGCCGCTCGGACGCGGAGACGACCCGCCCGCAGGTGACGGCCGACACTGACGGGGGTGTGGGCCGGTGGCGGGCGACGGACGGGAGCGAGGCCGCTACGCCGGCGGTGGCGGCCGACGGCGGCTTCGACGGCGCACCGGCGCCGGACACGGGCGAGGACGGCACCGCGGGCGGCCCGCTGTCGCGGCTTTTCGGCGCACTCGCGGGGCTGGTCAGTCGAGGGTGATGTAGCGGACCTCGGTGATCCGCTCGTCGTCCAGCAACTGGTCGCGGACCGTCTCGGGCACGGGGTCGTCAAGCGAGTACAGCGTCAGCGCCTCGCCGCCGATCGTCTCGCGGCCGTTGAACATGCCGGCGATGTTGACGTCGTTGTCGCCCAGCACGGTGCCGACGAAGCCGATGACGCCGGGCACGTCGCGATTGCGGGCGACGAGCATCCGCCCGCTCGGGACGGCGTCGACGCGGTAGCCGTCCACGCGGACGATCCGGGGGTCGTCGTCGGCGTACAGCGTGCCACAGACGGCCACCTCGCGGTCGCCGTCGCCGACCGTCACCGTCACGAGACTGCGGAAGTCCGCCGACTGCCGGGACTTCGTCTCGGTCACCGCCACCCCCCGGGACTCGGCGACGCTGTGGGCGTTGACGGCGTTGACCTGCCACTGGGAGGGGGCGAACACGCCCTGGAGTGCCGAGGCGGTGACGAGTTCGACGTCCTCGGCGGCGATCTCCCCGCGGTAGGCCACCTCGACGCGCTCGACGCGGTCGTCCAGCAGTTGGGTGGCGATCCGGCCGGCGGTCTCGGCCACGTCGAGGTACGGTTCGATCCGGTCGAAGGCGCTCTCGTCGACGCTCGGCGCGTTCAGGGCGTTCGTCACGGGGTCGCCACGGAGCGCGGCCAGCACCTGCTCGGCCGCGGAGGTCGCGACGTTCTCCTGCGCTTCGGAGGTGCTCGCGCCGAGGTGCGGTGTGACGACGACGTCCTCCACGGCCAGCAGGGGGTTGTCCTCGGGGACGGGTTCCTCGGTGAACACGTCGACGGCGGCGCCCGCGAGGACGCCGTCCTCGACCGCCCGCGCGAGCGCCGTCTCGTCGACGACGCCGCCGCGGGCGCAGTTGACCAGGTACCCCCCCTCAAGGCGGGCGAGTTCGCTCTCGCCGATCAGCCCCTCGGTCTCGGGGGTGAGCGGCGTGTGGACCGAGACCACGTCCGCCCGCTGTAGGCAGGCGTCGAGGTCGACGAGGGCGGCACCGACCTGTTCGGCGCGTTCCTCGCTGATGTAGGGGTCGTAGGCGACGACGTCGCTGCCGAGGGCGTCGAACCGGCGGGCGACCTGCTGGCCCACGCGGCCCAGGCCGACGAGACCGACGGTGGCCTCTCCCACCTCGCGGCCGAGGTAGTCGCCCTTGGCCCACTCGCCGGTCTTCAGGCGGGCGTGGGCCTGGGGGATCGACCGCGCGGCGGCGAAGGTCATCGCGACGGTGTGTTCGGCGGCGGCGCGGACGTTGCCGTCGGGGGCGTTGGCGACGACGACGCCGTGGTCGGTGGCCGCCTCGATGTCGATGTTGTCGACGCCGATACCCGCTCGCGCGACGACGACCAACTCCGGCGCCGCCTTCAGGAGGGCGGCGTCGACCTCGGTGCCCGACCGCACGACGAGAGCGTGGGCGTCGGCGACCAGCTCGTGTAGGCGCTCGCCGCCTGCCTCGTACGCGGTCTCGACCTCGTGACCGGCCGCCCGGAGCAGGTCGAGGCCGCGGTCGGCGATCGGGTCGGTGACCAGTACTCGCATACCGGACCGAGCGGGCCGACGCGGTTAAACTGTGCTCACTCCGGTCGGGGAGACTAAATGCGAGCGGGTGCCAAGCGGGAGTGTGAGCGGTGCCGACGGCGACGCCGACACGGAGGGCGACGGCGAGGGCGGAGACGACGGACCGCCCCACGGGTCGACGCTGCCCTGGCTGGCCGAGACGCCGCCGGGCACCTCGTTGCTGGTCGCCGGCCCGCCGATGACCCGCAAGCGACGGCTCACGATGCGGCTGCTCGCCGGGATCGACGCGGCGGCCGCCCGGGTGCTGGTGACGACGCGGGCGGACGCCGACGGGATCGAGCGCGAGTACCGGTCGGTCGACCCCCGGATCGTCCCCGAACGGCTCGCCGTCGTCGACTGCGTCACCGAACAGCGCGGCTCGGGGTTCGACCCCGGGCGCGAGCGGACGGCCACCCGACGGTACGCGAACGACCCCGGCGACCTCACCGGCGTCGGGATCGGCGTCTCGGAGTTCATGCGCCGGTTCGCCGACGAGGGGACGGAGGTGGCCGTCGGCCTGCACACGCTGTCGACGATGCTGATGTACGCCGACCTCAACCGTCTGTACCGGTTCGTCCACGTCCTGACGAGTCGGGCGAACGTCGCCGGCGCCCGGGGCGCCTACGTGCTGGACGACGCCGCCGACGACCCGGGAGTGATCGCCCAGCCGTTCGACGGCATGGTCGCCGTCCGCGACGGCGAGAGCGGCCCGGAGGTGCGGGTCCGCGGCGTCGACCCCGGGCCGCGACGGTGGACGCCACTGCAGTCGCTGTGACTACTCCAGGTGGTCGAGGACGCTCTCGACGGTCGACACGTCGGTCCGGTCGAGCACGACCATCACGCCGGCCCACTCGTCGTCGGGGGCGTACACGCAGACCGCCTCGTCGAACCAGCGGACCGTCGCGCGCAACTGGCCGAACTCGTGCAGCGGTCCCTGCCGCGGCGGGTCGCCCAGCCCCTTCATCGCCAGCGTCTCGATGCGCTGTTCGAGTTCCGGGTCGGTGTACGCCTCGTCCACGTCGTCGCGGACGTGGGCCACGTCGTACTCCTCACCCTCGTAACGGAAGATGAGCCGCACGGCGTCGGCGGGCGCCCGTCCCTCGCCCGCCCGGAGCGTCTCGACCAGCGACCGCACACCGGCCCGCTGGACCGCCTCGACCGCCGCCTCGTCTTCCTCCATGCATGAGGCGAGGAGCGCCGCCCTCATAGCCGTTCGGGCACCGGACACCGCTCGCCGCCACGACCGGTCACTCCCCGAGCACGGCGTCGACGACCGCGACCGCCAGGTCCGGCGCCAGGGGCTCGTTGGCGTTGCCGCAGTGGGGCGACTGCACGCAGGCCGGGCAGCCGCCGTCGCAGTCACACCCCGCCACGAGGGCACGGGTCTCTCCCAGCAGCCGCTCGACCTCGTCGTAGCCCGACCGCGCCAGGCCCACCCCGCCCGGGTGGCCGTCGTAGACGAACACAGTCGGTCGCCCCGTTCCCGGGTGCGTCGGCGTCGACAGCCCACCCACGTCCCGGCGGTCACACAGGTAGTGCAGCGGGAAGAGGGCGATCGAGGCGTGCTCGGCGGCGTGCAGGCCGCCGCCGAAGGCCCACTCCGCCGCCGCCGTCGGCAGGTCCCGGCCGACCTCGTCACCGGCGGGCACTTCACCGTCCTCGCCCGCCGACGCCGCCGCGACCTCGGCCGCCCGTCGCCGCAGCGGGTCCTCCACGTCGGGGTCGAGCGTGTAGTACAGCGCCTCCGTCCGCAGGGTGGTCTCGGGGAGGTCCAGGGGGGTGCGCCCGAGCGTGGCACCGCTCTCGCGGTCGCGGCGCTCGTAGCCGACGACCCGCTCGGTGACGGTCACGTCGGCAAAGCGGACCGTCGCGCCCGGCAGCGTGCGCCGCTCGTGGACCGTCTCGACGGTCACGTCCTTCTCGGTGAGCACCTGCGTGTACCAGTCCGCCCACGTCTGGGAGAGTTCCGCCCGGTCGCGGTCGAGATCGAGGTCGGCCACCTCGTAGCGCCGGCCCTGGTGATGGTAGATCGCCCCCGGGTGGACGTCGTGGAGGGCGTCACCGAAGGGCAGGTCGGCGATCCGGTCGCCGGAGGAGCGGTCGATCAGGTCGATCGAGCGGTCGGCTATCGTCCGCAGGCTCGTCTCGTGCTGTGGGCTGGCGCCGCCGTCGTAGGTCCACCGGGGCCCGTCGTCGGTGTCCCGCCGGAGCAGGTCGCCAGCGGCGGCCAGGTCGTCGAGTACGTCCGGGAAGGCGGGGCCGAAGTGCTGGCGGTCGCCGCGGCGCAGCCAGTTCTCCCGGGCGGCGGCGGCGACGTGGCCCGGCAGCAGGCGCTCGTTCTCGGGGTTTGCGATCGCGTCCTCGGGGTCACCCTCGAACAGCGTCGCGGGTCGCCGGGCGACGTACTGGTCGAGCTGGTCCTCGCCGGTCACGAGAACGACCAGACTCGGGTCGGTTCCCCGCCCGGCGCGACCGGCCTGCTGGGCGGTCGCCATCCGCGTACCGGGGTAGCCGTCTATCAGGACGGCGTCCAGGCCGCCGACGTCGACGCCCAGTTTGAGGGCGTTCGTGCTCCAGACGCCCCGCAGCGAGCCGTCGTGCAGTCCGGTTTCGAGTTCGGCGCGGCGCTCGCGGGGCAGGGCGGCCTGGTAGGCGCCGACGCTCGCCGCGAGGTCGGCGGCACCGCGGTCGCGCAACGACTCGGCGGACCGCTCTGCGTACCGCTCGGCGGTCTGTCGCGACCGGGTGAAGGCGACGGTCTGCAGGCCACGCTCGAGGAGGTCGACGAACAGGTGCTCGGTCTCGACGTGACTCGACCGGCGCCGCCCCGACCCACCGTCCTGTTCGGGCGGGTTCCAGACGAGCCAGTGGGTCGGGCCCGTGGCGCTGGTGTCGGACTCGACCGCCCGGAACGACGACTCGGGGCGACCGGTGACCGTCGCGGCGTGCTCGACGGGGTTGCCGATCGTCGCCGAGCAGCAGACGTACTGCGGGTCGGCGTCGAACCGCTCGCACAGCCTGTTCAGGCGACGGAGCACGAGCGCGACCTGGCTGCCGAACACGCCGCGGTACTCGTGGACCTCGTCGACGACGACCGTCTCCAGGCGCCCCAGAAACCAGTCCCACAGGCGGTGGCCGTGGGGCAACACGCCGTAGTGTAGCATGTCCGGCGTCGTCAGCAGGACGGTGGGGCGGCGCTCCCGCACCGTCTCCTTCTCTCCGCGGTCCAGCCGCCCGGTGTACTGCGCCACGGAGACGCGACTGCCGAAGCCCAGTCCGCGGGCGAGGTCCTCGAGGGTGTCCTCCTGGTCGTTGATCAGCGCCCGCTGTGGGCCGACGTACAGCGTCGTCGCCCCGCGGTCCATCGCCCGCTCGAAGGCGGGCACCGTGTAGGCGAGACTCTTGCCGCTTGCGGTGGGGGTCGCCAGGACGACGTTCTCGCCCGCCCGCACCGCCTCGATCGCCGTCGCCTGGTGGTCGTACGGCGCCTCGATCCCGCGGTCCGCGAGGGCACTCTCCAGGCGAGGTTCAAGGTCGATCGCGGTCGTCGACGCCGCCCGTCCGGGGCGACGGCGGTGCTCGCACATCTGGTCGCGGTAGTAGGGGCGAGTCCGGAGCCAGTCGACGACCTCGTCCACGTGACGGCGACGGGGGCGAGCGGCTTAGGGCTGTCTCTCCGCCGGTCAACGGACCCCACCGGGAGTCGGGTGGGGCCACGAACCTACCGGGAGCCGGGGGGCCACGATCGGGTGCCGGACGGGTGGTCAGTCCCGGTTCAAGACGGCGTCGCGGACCTCGTCGTGTTTCGCCTGGATGAAGTCGACCAGGCGGTCGAGCGGCGTGTCGGTCTCGTTGTACTCGACCTCCAGTTGGCGGACGCGCTCGCGGCGCAGCGGGTGGCCCGCCACCTCGACGCCGTCGTCGCGGATCGTGAGGTGTTCGGCGTCGACCCGCTCGTGGACGCCGTCCTCGTAGACGACGATCACCTCGAGGTCCAGCAGTGTCGACGGCGGCTCCGCCCAGTCGAGGGCGACGAACCGGTCCAGTTCCCGAGCCATGTGCGGGCTTCGGGCGCCGGTAGGGAAAGGTTACGGCCCGCCGGGGAGCGGCCGGCTACTGCCGGTCACTCGACCAAATCGCCGTTTCAGTTACCGCTACGGTTTTTTTGGCCTGTGCGAGTGTATCACGCATGGTGGGCGAACTGCGGGCCAGCCACGTCATCCACCTCCACCGGCTCATGGCGGCGGTCCGGGCCGAGTTCGAGGACGAGGGGATGGACGGCGACCGGCTCGCCGAGTATCGCGAACACGAGGTCGTACCGACCGACTTCAAGGCGACGAAGGTCGAACACGAGCGAGCGCTGCTGACGCTGTCGGCGGCACTGTCGGAGTGGGCCGCCGAGCGCACCCACGAGGAGTCCGGGCGGGTCACCGAGTCCCGTGAGGGGGCCGACCCCGCCCCCGAGACCGAGGACCCCGACCGGGCGCCCGAGGCCAGCGCCTCCCGGTGACGCCGTCACTCCACCCACACAGTCTTGCGGTTGACGAACTCCCTGATGCCGGGGCGGCCAAGCTCGCGGCCGTAGCCCGACGCCTTCACGCCGCCGAAGGGCACCCGCGGGTCCGACTTCGTGAGCTGGTTGACGTACGCACAGCCGGCCTCGATCCGCCGGGCGACCCGGCGCCCGCGGTCGCGGTCCTCGGTCCACACCGACGCCCCCAGTCCGTACTCGGTGGCGTTTGCACGGCGGACCGCCTCGTCCGCGTGGGCGACCGGAAACAGCGCGGCGACGGGACCGAACAGTTCCTCGTCGGTCGCCGGGCAGCCCTCAGGCACCTCGGTGAGCACCGTCGGCGGGTAGAACGCCCCGTCGCGGTCGAGCGGGGCACCGCCGACGAGTGCGGTGGCGCCCGCCTCTCTGGTGCGCTCGACCTGCTCCGTGAGTCGCTGTAGGTGCTCGGGGCCGGCCAGCGGCCCCACGTCGGTCCCGGCGTCCATCGGGTCGCCCACCGTGAGGGCCTCGAACCGCTCGACCAGGCCGTCACGGAACTCCTCGAACACCGCCTCGTGGACCAGAAAACGCTTGGCCGCGATGCAGGACTGCCCGCTGTTGAGCGTGCGTGCCGTGGTGCCGGCATCGAGGGCCGCGTCGAGGTCGGCGTCGTCCAGCACGACGAAGGGGTCGCTGCCGCCGAGTTCGAGGACGGTCTTCTTCAGGTTCGCGCCGGCCTCGCTCGCGAGCGAGCGCCCGGCGGGGCCGCTCCCGGTCAGCGTGGCCGCCCGGACCCGGTCGTCGGCGAGCAGGTCCGCCACCAGGTCGGGGACGCGGTCGGCCTCGACCGTGAGGTCGGTGA
>CAYODS010000019.1:0-30437 GCA_964402765.1 uncultured Halobacteriales archaeon | reverse complement strand
CGTTCAGTGGTTAGACGAACCACCTGCTGGGGTGGATATCGATCCCGCAGTTCTGGCTACGACTGATGATGCCAAAGGCTCGATGAGACAAACAGGGGAGGATGGACTCCTGGACCGGATGCGGACATTTCTCAATTAGTGTAGAGTCAGTACCAGGCAGGAGCAAAGAGCCGGCAGATCCTGTCAGACCAGTTCTGAGCTGGCAGCGGGGGCTGTGAGCCCCTGTGAGGGGCGAGGGGCGCTGGCGGAGAGCTGCGTCCCGAGGACCCATGGCGACCGACGCAGACGACCCGGAGACGCCGGGCACGGACGAGGCATCGACGACCGACCACTCCACCGACGCTCGCGACGAGCGGCCGCGCTCCCTCCACAACCCGGAGGACCGCCAGTCCGCGATGGCGGACACCATCGAGGCGTGGGTCGACCGACTGGCGACAGTCACCGAGGAGGCGGGCGACAGCGAGGTGCTGCAGGAGTTCCTCGACGTGCAGGCACGCTTTCACGACTACTCGGTGAACAACACGCTCCTGATACTCCACCAGAAGCCCGACGCCACACGCGTCGCCGGGTATCGCACCTGGCAGGACCTCGGGCGGCAGGTGCAGGAGGGTGAGTCGGCCATCTGGATCTACGCGCCGCTGACGGCGAAGAAGTGCCCCGAGTGCGGGAACTCCCCGTCGTGGCACGAGGAGGGCAAGACCGACTGCGAGTACCACGAGGAGTCGGAGCCGGCGGCGTGGTCGACGGGCGTGGTCGGGTTCAAACCGGTCCCGGTGTTCGACATCAGCCAGACCGAGGGTGCGGTCGGAGGAGGCGCCACCATACTTATGTTCTATGAGGTCATAGACCATCCTACGGAGAGGATGGCTGGGAGCCACCCCCTGGAACTGAACCGCTCCGTCCCTGGCGGCCGCGTCGAGCTGTTCGCCATCCCGGACGACGACTTTCCAGGCGGGTGGTTCTACCGGTTCCAGTACTACCACCCGGAGGAGGGCGAGATACTGCGCTACGACAACGCACACGAGGACACCACCCTCGGCTGGCACCACCGACACGTCAGCGCCGGTGAGGACAGCGAGATCGAGTTCCACAGCATCACTGCACACGTCGCTCGCTTCCTCCAGGAGGTCGCCCACATCGCCCCCGAGGACACAGATCATGACTGACACCCCCGACGACGGCTGGCCCGAGAAGTACAGCGACCCACGCGATCGCCCACACCCCAGCGTGCTCCGCATCACCGTCGAGTCGTTCGACGAGATGCGCGAGGACACGGTGAACGCCGCCGAGGCGGTCAGCGAGGGTGAGGAACAGCCCGCGGTCGTCTCGTTCGCCACCGTTGCGGAGCTGCGGTCGATCCTCACCGACCGTCGGATCGAACTCCTGCGAGCCCTAGTGGCGACCGACGGGGCGGCCCAGAGCATCTCGGCGCTCGCGGACCGTCTCGACCGCGACTACCGTGTCGTCCACGATGACGTGTCGCTGCTGTCCGACCACGGTCTGCTGTACGTCGTCGAGGAGGGCCGGTCGAAGCGGCCGTACCTCCCCTACGAGCGAATCCACCTCGACGTCGAACTGGTCGGAGGCGTCTCCGAAGACCCGACGGCGGCGTGAGTCCGTCGTAGAGTCCGGGATCACGATCACCGGACAGTCCCACTGACGGCCAGGCCCCGTTGCCCCGCCCTCCGCTCTGGGGCTGCTCGCGCCGTGGGCGCTGCGCTGCCGCGCAGCCACGACCTTCGGAATCGGTCTGGACGGGGACGACCGGCATCACGAACGCCCAGACGAGGAGAGTACCGGTCGGTCAGGCGACCAGAATATCCGGACGAGGGGAGAGGTGTACGGGTATTCTGCTGAGACTCCAGTGATCGATACGAGAGACGGACTCAGCTTCTCGACTGCAGTAGTGTGAGCTCACACTAGGGTCTATCTGGCGTGCGTCCCCACGTCGGAGCATGAGTGGCGAGGGGGTCGACTCCGAGAGCAAGGTGTCTGGCAATCAGGCGAACATTCCGGCTCGCGTCCGTCGAGAACTCGACATCGACGACGGTGACAGACTGCGCTGGCACATCGAGGACGACGGGACGCTTCGGGTCACCGTCGTTCAGCAGCGCAGCGGCACGTTCGGTGACTTCGACGGCTACGGCGGTGACCGAGAGACGTCGGTCACGGCCGACCACGACGAGTGGGGCGTCGACGTCGAGTAGATGCCCCGGGCACTCCTGGACACGACCGTTCTCTTCGCAGCGGCGTACCGCCGCGACGGGGCACACGACGACGCACTCCCGATTCTACAGAGAAAGCAAGGCGAGTGCCTTGGGGCTTGACCCCGAGGCGGTTCACCGACTCGAGACGGCGACGAATCCGTCCCGACCGGACTGATCGAGTCGCCGCCGGTACTCAGCACGCCCGCTGGTTCGTCGCGACGTCCGAGAGAGCCCTCGGCGGACACACTCCCCTCGGCAGCGTCTGGCGAACCCAACGACCGGTGATTGTCCGACCCGGCACGCCCGCGTGGTCGGCCTCTCACGGTGTCGTGGGTCGGGCAGTAGACCGCCCGCGATCTCAGCGGTCGTACTGCCGGCGGACGGTCTCGGCGAGGCCGACCGCCTCGAGCCGCTCCATCGGTGCGAGCATCGACAACTGCACCACGCCGGGGAGGCGGGCGATCTCGACGCCGCCGGTGAACGTACAGCGGGCGCGGACCTCGCCCCTGCTCATGTCCAGCAGGTCGCTGGCGCGGTCGAAGGCGTTCTCCGTCGCCGCGTTGACCGTCTTGCCGGAGCCGATGACCTGGATCGGGCCGACCTCGTGGACCTCGTCGACGGCGTACTCCCCGGCCAGGGCCTCACCGGCGGCCCGTTCGGCGTCGGTGTGTGGTTTCGCGACGTCGGGCAGGTCAGACTCGTCGGGCAACAGGAGCGGCCCGCTCAGGTCGCGGTCATCGATCACCTCGACTTCGAGTTCGGTGCGGCCGCTCACGTCGGTCGTGTGCAGGGAGAGTTCGTCGTCGCCCTGGTTGGCGCGGAGGTCGCCGACGTAGAGACCGGCGCCCTCCACCCGGACGGGACAGACGAGCGTCGCACCGGGGCGGGCGTCGTTCGGTTTCAGTCCGCGCTCTCGATGCTGGATCGGACACCCGACGACCTCGATCTGGACGTCGCCTACCGGTCGTCCGAGCCGGGCGACACCCCCCGAGAGGTCCGACAGGGGCTTGTGTCCCGACTGCAGAAGTACGGGCGACTCCCGAGGTGCCGACGCAGGCGAGAGCCCAGGGTCGTCACGACACCGGGAGACCGTGACGCAACCGTGGTGTGGCGCAGCTTCCATCGAGACCGGGTCGTGGAACGGTCGAAGGGACTCGCGAGAGTGCTCCGGCGGTGCCCGGGACTCGGCTACGACGGTCGGCCGGAACCGCTGGCACGGTCCGTCGATACGACCGTGATCTCGCGAGCCGAGCGGGACGCACCGGGGTACTGGTGCGGTGCACCGGCACTGGAGTACGACCGCACGAACGACAGACTGCTGACCCACCTCCGCCACCGCGGTCCAGCCCGCAGGGGCCACCGTGTCTCGGTGTGTCGACTCGACCGCGACCCGCTGGCGGTGACGGAACTCGTCTCGCTCACGAGCGAGGCGCTGGGGGCGCGGTCGCTGGAGGGCGGCGCACTCCGCGAGCAGGACGGCACGTACACCTGGGTCATCAGCTACCAGGACGCCGAGGCGGGCACCTGGGGGCTCCACGAGCGACGGGCACCCACGCTCGACGGCCTGCGCTCCGGCGGCCGCGACCTGGCGGTCCGCTCACCGTACTCCCATCACAAGGACCCGACCGTGGTCGACGGTGAGTGGTACGTGAGTTCACACTCGCGACACTGGCTGCAAAGCGGCGTCGAGCGAGTCGACGTCGACGCCGACCGGCCGACCACCACCGAACTCGCCGTCACGGGTCACGACAACGCGCGGATCACGACGGGTGGCGTCGTCGGGGGCGAGGTGTTCGCGGACGTGTGGCCGGACCTCCCGGCGACCGGCGTGTCGAACGTCCTCTGGACCTCCGACGAGCGAGGCGCCTCCGGCGTGGTCGACGACGAGACGCTGCGCACCGACGCGTCGCGTCACTACGTCTCCGCGAGCGGTGGGTCGGTGACGTACGTCAGCAGCGTCGCCGTCGGCGACACCGTCACGATGCTGTGGCAGGCGGAGACCGCGGGCGGAGGCAACGACCTCCTCGGAGCGCAGCTGTCGATCGAGGAGTACGACCGCCTGTTCGTCGGGTGAGGGTCCGAGGGTGTCCCCCGTCTGTGGCTGCCGGGTCAGTCTGAGACTGCGGTCGACCTCGCCTCGCGGGAGCCCCCGGCAGATGCAGGTGACCGTGGTCGGCCGGAGTGCGTCGAGCAGCGGGCCCAGCAGGCCCGGGTGCCAGGTCCCGATGTCGCCGTGATCGACGGCGACGTGCCCACGGTCGCGGTGACAGGGCTGCCCACCGCGACGGCGGTGCTGGTGCGGACCCTCTGGTGGCTCGGCGACGGCGCTGACGGCTGGCTGGTGGGTACCGTCGGTGCTGGTCGCCGTCTGGCTCCCCGGCAGTCTGCTCGGCCGGGCGGTGTCGCCGTCCCGGGAGTACACTGCCGGCTGGAGAGCCGTCGAGGCCACCGGCGAGCCCAGTGCACTGCAGACCGGTGAGGGGAGCGCCCCCGATGCGGACCTGCGGGCCGGCCGGAACGGGAGACGTGGACCCCGAGGGAGTGTACTGCACTTTCGTGCCGGGCGAGACGGCCGATGCACTGCGACCCGACGGGGGGTGACGCCGATATTAATGAGTCGGCCCCGCTACAGGGACCGTGCCAGCCGTGATGAACTCTGGCCCACGCGCACTCGACGGGGCTCTCCGGACGCTGCATGCCCCCGCCGAGACGCGAGCGGCACAGCGTCAGCGCCGAGAGGCTGCTGGAACGGTGCTCGTGCTCGCAGGCCTCAGTCCAGCGAGAGTCGCTGATCGGGCCGGCGACCTCGCCGCCGTACTCCGTACGCTCAGAGACGAGGCGACGACGACGGCCCGCGAGAGTGACGAGGAGCGGGCCGCCCTGGTCGTGGACACCCGTCGCGACCTCGCGAGAGCGATCGCGACCGTCGCCGGGGTCGAGCCGTCACTCCCGGTCGCCGAGGCGGTCGCGACGATGCTCTCCGGCGAGGACCCCGAGGTGGTCGCCATCGGGACGACCGCTGCGAAGCGGTACGTCACCGGCCTGGCCGAACAGGAGGTTCGCCCCGCCGGGGTCGCTGCGGTCGCCGACGCGCTGGCGGCAGTGATCGAGCGTGTCGCCGACGGTGACCTCCCGATCGGGAGCACCGATCTGAACTGGGCGGGGACGGTTCTCCGAGCGGTGGTCCGGGAGCGCCCCGACCTCTCGGAGCCGCTGGTCGCCCCTATGGTTCGTGCGACCTTTGAAGCGACATCGAAGTCCCTCACACCCGCGCCGCTGTCCGTGCTCCGTACGATCGCGACGGTCCATCCTGCCGCGGTCGCCGCACATCCCGAGAGCGTCGAGGAACTGCTGGAGCGGTTCGACCAGTTGGACCCCGACTTCGAGGACTGGTCGTCTCTCCCTGGCTCTCCCGGCTCCATAGCAAACATACTGCGGGTCGTCAGGGCCGCACCCATGGCCGCGACCGGCCACGTCGACGTCCTCCTGAGAGCGATCGCGTCGCTCGACGGGGTCAAGGTCCACGAGCCGGCTCTCGAGGCCCTTCGTGCGATCGCCCGCGAGGAGCCTGGGGCCGTGCTCTCGGCCGCCGCCGATATCCCGGGGTCGCTGTTCGCTCTCACCCTCGCTGTCGATCGCCTCGAGACTACCACCGTACGTGAGTACGTCGAAGACCGCGCTCGGCTCCTCCCCGTTCCTCGGGTCACCCGCGACGGAGCTCCCGAGGACGCCACCCTCGCGGGTCTGGAGACACTGACCCGTCTCGTACGACACGACCCCGGGGCGTTTTCGGGAGACGTGATGCTGTCCACCGTGAGTCTGGGGTGGAACGTTCTGATCACGCACTCGGACGTGCGGATCGTCACCGAGGCACTGCGGTTGCTGATCTGGTGCGCCAGAGACGACCCGGGGGTACTCGACACCGGACTCGAGCGCGCGCTGGCGGCGGTCGGTCCGGACCCGGGAGACTGGGTCGAGAACGGCCAGCAGTACGGTCCTGCGGTCGCCAGACTGGCGCTGACCCTCTACGAGGACCTCGCGGACGCCGGCGTCCTCGACTCCCGTCACTCGCGGGCCGTCACGGTGGCCCGCGAGCGCGCCGCCGACTTCGACCCGACCGACGGCGACCTCGTAGACGAGGTCTCGGACGGGCCCACCCGACTCGTCGACGTCATCGATCCCGAGACTGACACAGCCCTCGGCGAGGTCGCCACGGGCGAGAACGGACCCACGGTCGACGAGGTGGTGAGCGAGGGGGAGACGCCGCACCCGCCGGCGCTGACCGACCGGATCGACCTCCTCGGGGCGGACCTCGTTCGCCACGCCGTCTGGGTCCCGCAACCGCGGGTACGGCCACTCGCGGCGGCGAGTCACGGCGGTCAGACGGCGTCCGCGAGGTGGCAACTCCAGGCGTTCGCCACGGCGGCCAGGCAGGACTCCTCGGCGGTCGGTCCCAATCTCGGCCGGGTCCTCGCGGCCGCGGGCCGACTCGACGATCCCGAGGTCGTCGCCGCCGCCCTCGCCGTCGCCCTGGAGGTCGCGAACGACGACCCTGGAGCCGTCGCGCCCCACGTCGGGACGATCGCCGATCTCGCCGACGGACACGGCGACGACGTCACGGTGGCCGCCGCGGGGGTGATCGCCGAGGTCGGACGTCACGACCCGGCGGCGGCGACCGCCGGCGTCGAGACGCTGCTGGCCGCCGTCGAACCACTCGCCGACGGCGTCGAGGACCTGCTGGCCGGGTACCACCCGGAGGAAGAGAACCCTCACCCGGGGTACGCGGCGGCGCTGCTGGAGGTCGTGGAGGACATCGCCGTCGAACACCCCGGGACGGTCGGCGAGCACGTCGAGAGCGCCGTCGACGCTGGGACGGCGCTGTTCCCGGTGGTGTTCGGCCCGACGCGGTCCCTCTTCGCGGAGTTCTCGCCGGCGGAGGAGCAGGCCGAGGAGGCGTTCCGGCGGGCGCTGCTGGCGACGATGTCGACGGTCCGCTCCGTCGGGATCGACGACCCGGCGGCCGCCGACCGGGGCCTCGCGCGGCTGTTCGGGGTGGACGAGGACTTCGAGGACGCGTTCGACCGGATCACCAGCTACGACAGCGGCGGGCGCTGGGCCGCCGAGTACTCGCTCCTGCTCTCGGAGTTGACCGCGCTCACCCGGCGTCCCGACCTCGCGAGACAGTGTCTCGCTGAGCTCGCCCCCGTCGTCGAGAACTGGTGTGTCCGATTCGGCGACGAGGAGACCGACATCAGCGCCGCCGTGGCCCACGTCGAGGCGGCCTGTGTGGCCGTCCTCGACCGCTTCGACGACTCCGAGGTCGTCCTTGCGGCACTCGACCGGCTCGAGGAACTCTCGGCGTCGTTCCCGGACCGCTTCCCGGGGGAGGCCGTTCTCGACGTGTTCACCGGGCACTCCGACCTGGCGGTACGCCGGCGGGCCGTCGAGCTGCTCTATATGTTCAACCTGGACACGGGCGATGACGACACCGTCGAGCGGTTCGGGGCTGCCGTCGCCGACGCGACCGACCCCGTGGTGCTGAGCCGCGGCATGCTGACGCTCGTGTTGGCAGCGGGGAGTGACTCGCTGGCGGCCGTCGAGGCAGCCGGCCCCGTCGGGGCTGCCATCGCGGAGTCCGAGCACCCGCGGGCGACGATGGAGGCCGGGCTGCCGACCAGAGATGCGCTGTCCCGCACGGAGCTCGCGTTCATCGTCGCGTTGCTGAGGGGCTACTGCTCTGCGACCGAGGCTCCGCTCCGGTCGGCGGCCCCACTCGTCGACGAGACGCTCGCGACCGCCCTCGAGGGAGGTGAGTCGGCCCCGACGACCGCGACGGCGGCAGACCTGCTCGGTCGGACCGGCTCCGTCCTGGCCGACGGCACCCCGGAGCCGCCCGCGGAGTTCGTCGAGCGGTACTCCGGATGACGGGTGTCTCTCTACGCCAGGCACGGACCCGGCGGCGGGAACTGGGTCGCTGTTCCCGGGCGGCTCCGCCCACCCAGTGTGCTCGTCCCTCCTGGCGGGGTCTCCTCGCTTACGTGGCCTCCCGCGGGAGGCCGTTTATCGTAGCGAGAGTGATACATTCAGACCCCCAAACAGATAATACGATGCACAAACTGGAGACATTTGTGCGGGTCGAGCGACGAGGATTCCTGTGTGGTGCCGTCGGAGCGGTCTCTCTGACCGCACTCGGCGGGTGTCTCGGCTCCGGTGACGGCACCAACTCTCCACGGACGGTGCTGGGGCGGTGGGCACCACCCAGGGAGTTTCTGGGCTCGAACAGCTACATACACAGTTCGTGGGACGGACTGGCGGCCCAGCGGGAGCAGATGAACGATGGCGCCGTGCGCAAGTTCTCGCGTAGCCGCGCCGACGACGGCGAGCGCATCGGTGTGGACCCGACTTCGATCAGTGACAGCCTGAAGATCGGAAGCAAGCGAGTGATCCTCGGGTCGTTCGACGCGGAGACGGTGACCAGCACGCTCGAGAACAGCGGTCATCAATACCTGGGTGGGTACGAGGGCTACTCGGTCCTGCGAGACTACAGCGGAACCGTCGGCGTGACCGACGGCGTCGTGATCCTTGAGCCACGGACGTCGGACGACGGTCGCGAACGACTCGAGGCCGTCGTCGACGCCGGAACGGGGGGTCCACGACAGATCGACGACGACGACGTACTGTACGCTCTCCTCTCTTCGACGGAGGGCAACGACATGACCGTCGTGTTGCGGTTCGACTCGGGATCGGTCTTCCACCCTGCCGGCAGCGTGGCGCTGTCGTACGGCGTTCGACTGGGGGAGGACGACGTCACACTGAGGTACCAGTACGCGTTTCGGTCCGAGGAGGACGCGGAGGTCGACCCCGTCAGGGAGGCGTTCAAAGAGGAGGACGACTACGAGGAGTTCACCGTCACCGACACGTCGGTCGACGGCGGCCTCGTGTCCGTCGTCGGAACGGCACCGCTCGAGGACTTCGACGGACTGATCAGCTGACAGCTGGTCGCCGGCGGTCCGACGCCATTCGAAGCCCCGACGTTCACGGGCACTCTCGCTACGTCTTCCCCTGGGAAGGTCCGGCGTCACGTCTGACCGGACTGTCGGAGGACGTCCGGCGGCTCCTCGTCGCCAGTGGTGTCGTCGGCGGGCCCGACACCCACCTCACGGAGCCCCTCGTCCGTCGGTTCGTCCCCGATGTCGCCCCCGTGGAGTGCGACGGCCCCGTCGAGGTTGTCGAGAGCGGCGTCTCTGGACGGCCCCTGCGTCGTGACACCCGTCTCGAAGTGTTCTGTGACCCACCAGTCGTCCCCTCGCCACAGTCGGTCGCCCTCCTGTGGCTCTCGTTATGAGACGGTGGCGCCATCACCCACCTCCTCTGCGGTCGCTGAAATAACTCTTCGGCACGGCCAGGGGTGATCCGTCCACCGTGCCATCGAGGAGTCCGGCGTCGGGACCGTCCACGGTGAGTTTCACCGCGACAGTCCGCAGCCTCTCTGTACGTTCCGAGTGGTCCTGACGATTCGAACACGTTCGGGGTCGGCTCTGCAGTAGTCGGAGGATCGTCTCACGGCGTCGAGTGCTCTCTCCCCTGGCGAGGCTGGTTTCGGTGCCGCTGGCGCCGTGAGACACGTCGTCCGGTCGCTACCGGTCCCGACCGCCGTCGGGTCAGACTCCCACTGGTTGAGGGACCAGTTTCACCTGAAGAGACTCTCGATGCCCCTTCTTTTGAGTAGGAACCGGAGTAGTGGTATGGAACGCAGACAGTTCCTTGCAGGATGTGGTGCCCTCGCCGCTGGAGCGACGGCTGGCTGTCTCGGTGCCGTCCCGGGACTGGGCGACGGTGGCGGGATCGACACCAGCAGTCCCGAGGCTGCCGTCGACTCGTACGTGAACCTGTTGGAGAACCCCACCGAGATCTCCGACGAGGACGTCGAGGCGCTGTTTCACAGCGAGGTCGCCTCGCAGTACCAGAGCGGCCTCGGGTCGATGGACGGCGCCCAGCCCACCGGTGACTTCGACGTCTCGATCACCGACGTGCAGGGTCCGAACCTGGTCAGCGAGGACGTGTCGGCGGGACAGATACGCGAGGCACTCCAGAGTGGGATGGGCAGCGGCGCCGGTCAGGGCGGCCAGGCGAGCGCCATCGACGACGCGCTCATCGAGGACCTCGGTACCAGCGAGACGGCGTTCGTCGACGTCAGCTTCACCTACAGCACGGAGTTCGAGAACCCCCAGTCCGGTGAGACCCAGAGCTTCGAGGTGACGACGGCCCAGCGGGTCATCGTCTCGCGTGAAGACGGCGAGTGGAAGATCGTCGCGCCGATCACACGCAACATCGAGACGGGAACGGGAGAGTGACGATGCCGGACGACAGACCGCCGACCGCGAGGACCGCACGCCCACTCCGACGACGGCCCGTGGCCACCAGTGACGCTGTCTCGCCGCCGTCGGTGCCTGGCCGTCGCCCGCCGGCGACCGACGACAGACCACGAGTCGGCTCCAGGTGGGCACCGGACGGCGTCGCGACGCCGACCGACGGGACGGTACGGTCCGGGGACCGATGATCGGGGGCCATCGACGACTGGCACTGCTCGTCGGTGCCGTCTGTCTGGTCGCTGCCGGCTCCGCGCTGACGGGTGTCACGGCAGGCGCTGGCAGCGCTGAGGACGGTCCCGAGGTCGACGTGAGCGTCGAGACCGCCGACCCGTGGACGGACGAGACGTTCGACGTCACCGTGTCGTTCCGGAACACGCTCGACGACCTCCACGCAGTCGAGGAGATCGCACTCACCGACGGGACGGGGACGCTCCTCGACCGGAAGCGGCCCACCAACGCCGAACTCACCCGCGGTGAGTCACGGACGGTCGTCTTCGAGGACGTCAGCCTCGACGACCCCGGCCTGTACGACCTCACGGCGACGGTCACGCTGCGAGACGAGTTCGACGCGGCCGTCGGCGAGAGCGAGGTGACGGTCGACGTGACGAGACCCGACCCGATCCTCGACGTCTCGACCGACAGCGACGGCGCGGTGAACAGGACGGTCACGGTGGGGCTGTCGAACCCCCGTGAGGAGCCGATCCGGGGAGTCGAGTTGTCGCTGTCGGCCGGCGACGACGCCGGGTTCACCATCACCGACGGCGGGGATACGGTGCCGGTCATCGAGGGTTCCGAGACCCGTGAGGCCGAGTTCGCCGTCCAGGGCGCCCGTGCCGGGACGTACGAGTTGCTGCTCTCGTTGCAGTTCGAGACGGCCGACGGCAGCTACTGGGAGCGGACACGGACGATCACCACGACGTTCACCGAGTCGGCGACCCCCGACCTGGCGAACGTCAGCGTCAGCAGCCACCCCAACGGCGTCGTCGTCGAGGGGTCCGTGTTCACGCCCGGCGACAAGGCGATCCGCAACGTCCAGATCGAGTCGGTCGACGCCACGGGGGTCGGCCCGGCCCGCCCCGCTCCCCGGGCGTTCATCAGTTCGCTGCCGGGCAGCGGCTCCGGGCAGTTCGAAATCACTGCCTCGCTCGCCGCGGACCGTGACGGGGTTCCGGTCCGGATCGAGTACCTCTCGGCGGGCGTGCCACGGAACACGACGGTGACGGTGCCCTACAGTGGGCCCCGTGACGAGGATCCCGTCGAACTCACCGGGGTCACCGTCCGTGGTACGTCGATCTCCGCCGACGTCGCGAACACGGGTGGCAGCACCGTCGCCGGCGTGACCGTCGCCGTCGCCGACGCCGACGGGGTCACACGGACCGACGAGTTCTTCGTCGGGTCGATCGAGCCGGGCCGGTTCCAGCCGATCGGCAGTGGCGGACTGTCGTTCGGTCTCGCCGAGAGCCGGGAGACGGTACCGGTCGAGATCGGCTACACGCTGGACGGAACACAGTACACCACGACCACCGAGGTCGACGCCGGGTCGACCGCGCCGACCGGTGGGGCCGGCGGTGACGGCGCCAGCGGTGGTGGTGACGGCGCGTCGACGCCGGAGTTCGACCCCGGATCGAGCGGGGACGGCGACGACGGTGGCCTCCCGGTCCTCGGTGACGTGTCGATCCTGGCTGTCGTCGGCGTCGTGACGGTCCTCGGGGTCGCAGTCGGCGGCGTCGTCTACCGACGCAGGGCGAACTGACATCATGCTCATCAGGGCTCGCGACGTCACGAAGGAGTACGACAGCGGCACCGAGACGGTCAGGGCGCTGCGTGGCGTGAGCTTCCAGGTCGAGCGGGGGGAGTTCGTGACCGTCGTCGGCCCCAGCGGGAGTGGCAAGTCGACCACGATGCACCTGCTGGGGCTGCTCGACACGCCGACTGCCGGGACGATAACGCTCGACGGGACCGACGTCGAGACGTACGACGACGGCCGGCGGACACGGGTCCGACAGGAGACGATCGGGTTCGTGTTCCAGAGTTACGGGCTGATCCCCACGCTCACCGCACTCGAGAACGTCGCCGTGCCACGACTGCTCGACAGCGACCCCCAGCGGACCGAGGAGCGTGCCGAGTGGCTCCTCGACCGGGTCGGTCTCGGTGACCGCCTCGACCACCACCCGAGCGAACTGTCCGGCGGACAGAAACAGCGCGTCGCCATCGCACGCTCGCTGATAAACGAGCCGGAGGTGGTCCTCGCGGACGAGCCGACCGGCAACCTCGACCGCGAGACGGGCGAGCGGGTGCTCTCGGACCTGCTCGACGCCGCCGACATGGACGTGACCGTCGTCGCCGTCACCCACGACGAGTACGTGGCGGAGTTCAGCGACCGCACACTCCGGCTGGTCGACGGCCAACTGCGGCGAGACGCCTCCGACACACTCGCCGACGATGACGCCGACGTGTCGGCCGGCGAGGAGGACGCGGGAGACGACGACCGGGTATCGACGGAGACGGCGGTGGGCGGTGTGGACGCCGGCGACGACGGGGGTGGAGAGCGGTGAGCCTGCTCAGGCGGTTCTTTCCGCGGACCTACCTCGCCAGGCGGAACCTGTCCCGGGCGAGAGCCCGGACGGTGCTGGCGGTGCTCACCGTGGTGATCGGCGTCGTCGCGGTCGGCGGGCTCGGACTGTTCGGGCTGGCGTTCGAGGCGAGTCAGCAGGAGACCCTCGGCGACCTGGCGACGGAGGTGGAGGTGACCGAGCCACAGAACCGGTTCGGTCTCTCCCCGGAGGACTCGCCGGCACTGACCGAGCGCCGACTGTCGACTGTCCGGGAGATCGCCGGGGAGTACGACGCCGAGGTGACGGCGTTCCGCGACGGGGCCAGATCGACGGACGGAGTCGACGTGAGCGCGGCCCCGTTCGCGGCGAAAGGCGTCACCAACCCGGGCCCGACGTACGGCGATCTGGTCGTCGAGGGGGAGATCCCCGAGAACTGGCGGACCGGAGCGGTGGTCACCGAGCGTCTCAACCAGTTCCGAGACGAGCCGATCGAGGTGGGTGACTCGGTGGAGGTGAACGGGCGGGTCCAGCGCGTGATCGCGATCATCGAACCGGCGGTCGGGTTCGCCGAGTTCGACGCGCCGGAGGCCGTCGGAGCGCGGGCGTTACTGCCGATGCGGCTGGTCGAACCGTCGAACCCCGACCGACCGTACAGCGGCGCGATCGTCCACGCCGACAGCACGCGAGAGGCGAACGAGATATCACAGCGCCTGGAGACGGCACTGAACGGCGACCTCCGGGCCGACCAGGAGCAGTTCGGCGTCGAGAGCGTCGAGGAGGAGGCCGAGACGGTCGAACAGCAGTTCACGTCCACGAATCAGTTTCTGCTCGCTGTCGGGAGTATCTCGCTGCTCGTCGCCGGGATCAGCATCACCAACGTCCGGATGATGAGCGCCCGCGAGCGCCGCGAGGAGATCGGCGTCCTCCGGGCGGTTGGCTACGACCGGCTGGACATCCTCGCGATCATGCTCATCGAGTCGGCGTTTCTGGGACTGATCGCCGCCGTCGTCGGGGTCGCGCTCACCGCGGGCGCCGGAGCAGTGATCAACGCCGTCCTGCTCGACGACCCGACGGCGTTCCAGACGGACACCGGCCTGTATCTGGTCGGCGCGTTCGTGTTCGGCGTCGCCGTTTGCATCCTCGCTGGCGTCTACCCGGCGTGGCGAGCCTCTCGCCAGCGGCCGGTCGAGGCGATCGAGGGCTGACGGCGCGTCCCCGACGGTCCTCGTCGGTGACGGGACTCCACCGCCGGTGCCGGTCACCGTGGCTCCCACCGACGTCGGCGACATCCGTGGCACCGACCGCAGCGAGGACCAGTACACCGTCGCGCAGTCGGCGTGTCGCGAGAAGTACCGTGCCGAGGACGCCGTCGACCGTCGTGGGGGGAAACGGAAGCTGCTCGAACTGAACGAGGAGTTCCCGTTGGTCGACGCGAACGACGAGGAGGTGTTCACCGCGAGGGCACGGGGGACGAGCGACGTCGCCGACAGCTACACGCTCACCGACGCCCAGACGGGCGAGGCGGTGCAGCCTCGCCGCCGAGAGCTCCCTGCCGGGACTACTACTGCCGCGAACCGGGTCCGGTGCGTTCTTGCTCGGCCTGGTCTGGCACGCGGATACGGACCGTCGTGCCGTCGTCCGTCTCGAACGAGAGGTCGCCCTCGAGGACGTCGACACCCCACTTGAGCTGCCAGAGACCGAGCCCCTGTCCGTGACTGAGACTCGTCTCCGTGCCCGCCTCGATCGGCGCGAGGTCGTCCTCGGAGATCCCCGGTCCGTCGTCGTCGACGAGAACGTCGTACCCCCCCGAGTAGTTCTCGACGGTGACTTCGACCGTCGTGTCGGCGTGGTCGACGGCGTTTTCGAGTGCGCTCTCGACCACAACGGACAGCGCACCTCGATCGGCGGTCACCGTCGCCGTGGTCGGCAGGTCCCTGTGCAGGTCGACCGTGGGCTCCGAGCCGACCGTCTGGCACACCTCCTCCACCAGCGCCGGCAGACTGACCCGGTCGGGATCTGCCTCTCTCGACATGATCTGGTCTATCTCCCGCGCCTGGTTACCTATCTCGGTGAGTTCGTCGACGACCGTGAGGATCTGCTCGGCGTGGCCGCCGTCGGTCCCCGTGTCGGCGTCGGCGTCGGCAGCCACCGCCTCGGCGTGGGCCTTGATCACGTCGAGTTGGTTTCGCAGGTTGTGACGGAGCGTCCGGTTGAGCACATCCAGACGCTGCTCACGACGCTTGCGCTCGGTGATGTCTTTGACGATGCCGACGAACTGCTGGTCGTCGTACATGTCGACGCTGTAGCCGGTCGCATTGACCCAGCGGATCTGCCCTCCGGGGCGTCGGATCCGGTACTCGAACTCGTAGCTGTCGGCTGGCTCACCACGACCCATCTCTTGAATCATCGCCTCGATGTCGGCCTCGATCGCGTCTCTGTCGCGGACATCGATGGCCTCGATGAACTTCGTCGCGTCGTCGTACAGCTCCTCGACCGGCCGACCCCAGATGGTCTCGTACGCCGGATTGACGTACTGCACCTCGGTGAACTCCTTGTTCGCGAGGTAGATGACCTCGTCAATCCGCTCGGCGATGAGCCTGAACCGTCGTTCGCTCTCTCGGACTGCCTGCGCCCGTTCGACTCTGTCCAGTGCAGTCGTGACGTGATCGACAAGCGCCTTCGAGATGTCGAGTGCGACCGTGTCGGTGGGACTCTCCGTCGGTGCTGCCGCAGCGACGAGCCCGTGTTCTCCCAGCGGGAGCAACACACCGTCCTCGAACGGCCCGTTTGAGGCGTACTCACCGGCCGTGTAATCGGTCACCGTGTCGTCGAGAAACACGCCGTACTCGTGACTGTCCGCGGAGAGTTCGGGTATCGACTGCACGTCGGCGACCCCGTCGGTCGCCGCCGCTGGCGTCAGCGACGCGGACGTCTCATCGTGCAACCAGCAGACGGCATCGGTGAAGTCGAGCACGTCACTCACGGCCTCGACCGCTATCGTGACGACCTCCTCCGGCGTCGTCGCCGCCTCGAGCCGTTCCGTCGCTGCCTGCAGTGCCTCTACCGCTCGCTGACGGCGCTTTCGCTCCGTGATGTCACGCTGGATCGAGAGCACTCGTTGCTCGCCGCTTATCACTGCCGGTGTCAGCGTCGCCTCCAGCCAGCGTCGCTCGTCCTCGCTCGTCGCGGCCAGCCACTCGACGGTCGTGGGCTCGCCAGTCTCGGCGGTCTCCTCGATGAGAGCCCAGCCACGCTCTCCGGTGTACCCCTCTTCACTCGCGCTCAGTCCCCCGATACCCAGTCTCTGAATCGTCGCGAGGTCGTAGCCGAACAGCTCCCGGTACGCCCGGTTGACCTCGGTGATCCTGCCCGCCTCTGGGTCGAAGACGGCTATCGCGTCTCGAACACTGTCGAATATCTGCTCGTACTCCCGTTTGCGACGCTTGCGTTCGGTGATGTCCCGGGCGATCCAGAAGACGGTGTCCGTCCCGGCGGCGGTCCGCCGCGGGAGCACCTGTGACTCGAACCACCGGCGACCCGACTGCACCTCCAGTGGATACTCGATACGTCGTCGCTCGTCCGCGTCGACCACCTCCTCGACGACGGTGGAAAAACGGTCGGCCGTCTCGGCCGGCAGCACGTCACCGAACCGCTGACCGAGGAGTTCCTCGGGGTCGTCGTACAGCAGTGCACCGTCACCGCTGGAGACGACGTCGAGGTACCGGCCCGTCTCGTCGATGACGAACACCACGTCGGGAAACGCATCGAGGAATCGACCGAACTGGGCTTGGTGAGAGCCGGTGTGCCCGGCACCGTGGCCCCCCGCCGCGGACTGGATCCGAGTCACGAGCGACTGGAGCGCCCCCTCCGTGTCCTTCCGAACGTAGTCGGTCACTCCCGCCGACACCGCTTGGCTCGCGATCGCTTCGCTGCCGGCGTCGGTGAACAGAATAAACGGGAGGTCTGGAGCCCTGCTACGAACAGTCTTCAGCAACTCGAGACCGTTCGTCTCGCCCAGTTCGACCCGACTCACGAGGCAGTCGACCGCCGTTTCCTCCAACTCCAGGAGAGCCGTCTGTGGGTCAGTCTCCGTCGTGACCGTGACCCCGGTCGCCCGTTCGCTCAGGAAGCGCTCGACCCGCTGGCAGGTGCCGTCGTCGATGTCGACGTACAGTACGTGTACCGGTTCCTCCGAGCCTCCGGTACCGGCTGACATCTGAACGATCCAGGCCAGTACCTCGGCTTGTATAAAGGGTGCGTGCGGGACACCGCTCGGACCGTCCGGAACGCCGTCCACGTCTACCGGGTCCTCTCGGATGGTCTAGCGGTTCTTTCCGGGTAGTTCACCCGTGGCGACCACACTCACGACCACCACGGCGGCGACTGTCTCCCAACTCGGGGGGCCCACCGACGGCGTCGAGATCGCTCACCAGTCTCGCGCACCGCTCCCCGGTACACCGCCAACAACACCAACAGTGGGCCGAGCACCCACTCGTCCGTGTCGCCCCCGACGTGGGCCACGGTCCGGGACACGCCGTCGAGGTAACCGACAGGTGACCTCGTCGTGCGGCGTCGTCACCCGACACCACGCTTCAGTCCCCGCCGTCGGGCGCTCTGTACTGTCGGTCCCGGACCAGAGACCGACCCGCCTTTCTCGCGGCACCGTTCGCGACCACGGCCCTGACCCCCACCGGATCGCCCGGCACCGGCTGGCGATCCGCGACCGCCAGTCCCCCCGGATTCGGGAACGGCGTCGGTGTGGGCGAGCGCCGAGTCGCGTCGGCGAAGTTCTCTCCGTCCGCACAACCAGCGATGCCGACCAGCGCACTCGGGGTCACGCCGGCGAGAAACCTGCGACGCTGCATCCCACTCGACGGTCGGACACCGGTGATGCACATGACTCCACCCGACCGTCGCCGCCGTCACACGGGCGGCGCCTCCGAGTACCGGCCCTGGACACGCGCGAGGTGACCGCCGAGGGCGAGATCGCGGAGCTGTGGGCGCCCGGTCACCAGAAGATCGCCTGGGGGGCCTGACCGAGGACGACCCGGGACGGACGAGGGTGATCGCCGGTCTCGGGGTCCCCGGGAGCGACGGGGCTCAGTCCAGTCGGAGCGCTGGTGGTCGACACCCCCGATAACGGAGTACTCACCGAGGGGGGTCGCTCCGGGGGTCGGTAGTGGTCCACCACCGGCCGAGCCAGCCCAGCCCCGACAGCGAGACGACGGCAGCCGAGGCGACGACCACTAGCTCGTGGTCCGATGAGACGCTGTCTGCGACCTGGAACATCCCGACCCCGACCCAGAGGAGGGCACTCCCGAGCAGTAGGGCAGTCTGGTGCCCGGAGCGCCGTCCCTGCAGGTACTGGACGACGAGGCCGACACTCACCAGCCCGTTCCCGATCAGGACACCGAGAACGAGTGTGTCCGAGACCACAACCGATCCACGACGGCTGGACACGTAGTCACCGAGAGATCGTCTCAGTCGCCGAGACGCCACACCGTAGGCACGTCCGTCCGCGTCCTCTCGGTCCAGTCTCGGTGGCATCGCCACCGGACACACGCTCGTCAGCGGTGCTCGTGGAGACCACCGGCGGGGCCCGTCGCCGAGCCCAGTCAGGTCGGTGCTGCGACGACGGGAGGTCCCGACGCCATCCCGTCTCTCGATCTCGAGCGCGTCGACCGGACGCGGGCTCACGGGTCCACGTGGACTCCTCCCGATGTCCCCGTCAGTTGGGGACCACCTCACGGACGGCCATCGTGTGTCGTCTCTCTTCGCGCGAGTCGGCGGAGGGACCACGCCGACGGTCTCGCCGGCGCCGGCCGCGACGTGTCGGAATCGCTCTCCAGTGGCTCGCTCGTGGCCTGTGGTTCCCAGGTATCTGGCGCCTCGGGTTCGCTCTCTCCCCGACGGGCAGAGGCGGCGTGACGGACTGGCGCTGTCTCTTCGGGTGAAACGGTCCGGCGCACTATACGGGCGTGACGGACGAACGGTCGGTCACGATGTCCTCCATCGACGTCGGCGGTATCCGTGGTATCGACCTCAGCGAGGACCAGTACACCGTCGTGCAGTCGGCGTTTCGCGAGAAGTACCGTGCCGAGGACGCCGACGGGAACGTCGTCCTCCGTGGGAAACAGAAGATGCTCAAACTGAAAGAGGAGTTCCCGTTCGTCGACGCGAACGACGAAGAGGTGTTCACCGTGAAGGCACAGGGGATCAGCGACGTGGCCGGCAACTACACGCTCACCGACGCCCAGACGGGCGAGGCGGTGCTGGTCCTCGACAACGACTACTCCCTGTTCCAGGACACCTGGAAGCTCCGCGACGCGACGACCGACAGGACGGTCGCGGAGATCAACTCCCGGGGTGCGATGCGAACCCTCGCTCGACAGGCGCTTCCGCTCGGGTCAGTTCTCTTCCCGCACAAGTACGAGATCACGGACGCTGACGACGAGCACGTCGGTGATATCTCCGGACAACTCTCCCTGACCGACACCTACGAGATCACCATCGACGACGCGAGCACCGTGCCGAAGGAGGCCGTCGTCGCCGCTGCGATGGTGATCGACGCCATCCAGGAGAACTGACCTCTCTCGCTGGCCGCACGAGCACGTCAGTGCGGGTGCTGCCCGACGTCTCGACGGTAGGACCCCCGTCATCGCCGAGTGAGGGTGGTTCCCCGACGTCCGCTTCGAGGCCGAGAGAGACCGACGGACGATCGCGGAACGCCGTGGTCGTCCGCACGGTCGAGACGAGGTACTCGACGGTCGTACCGTCGCTCGCGACGAGCGACAGTTCGCCGTTCGGTGTCGCGATCGTCCACTCGAGCCGTCAGAGCCCCCGGCCGGTGCCGTGCGGCGGCGACGGGGTCGCTGCGTCCAGCGAGGCCAACTTCGATTCGTGGACGCCCGGGTCGTCGTCTGCCAGGAGACGCCGAGGTGGCCCTTGACGATGAGAGCGACGGCGGCGACCGTCCAGACGACCGCGCTTGGCGGGGTGTAGCGAGGTCGTACCGCTGGTGAACGATAACGGATCGGTCGACTCGATCTCACAGTACGTCTCCTGGGTTGACGGCGCCACCGGGCACGATCACTTTACCAACAGCAGACGGCTGGCGACACAGACGACCACCAGAGCGCGACGTATTGGCGGTCGTCCGGCCGCGGTCAGGATGGATCTCCCGTCACCGGTCAGCAGAACCCACATTCCCGGTGAAAACCAGGCGACACCCTGGTTCCGACCGACTCATTCGGTCGCCAGCCGGCAGGTTGGTAACTTCTGCTAACTTGTGGACGGATGATCCATCTCCTCCCGATGGGATCACGAGTGGCCCACGGTCAGGAGATCTCACTCGGGTCGACGTCCGCGGTCAGCGTCACCAGTCTCCCGGATTCGGTGGTACGTAGCGTGTCGCGGTCCACCCCCTCGGCACTCTGTTTCGAACTGAAATAGTCTCTTCGGGCGACGTCGATGTCCGTGTCGTCGGGGGAGTGAAACTGGACGACGAACTCCACGCTCCCAGTAGTCTCGTCGGTAATGGTGAGCGCCTCCCCGGTGCCGATCACGCCATACTGCGTGCCTCCAGGGCTGTTTATTTCGGTGAGTGTGTTGCTGCTGGCGGGTGGTACCGCGTCGACCAACTGGCGCCAGTCGTCGTTGGTCCCCCCGTACCGCTTGCTCTCACGCGTTCGGGCCTCGACCACGCTGCCGACGTACGGGCGCCACGTGGCCCCGATGACTGCCCCCTCACCGGTCGCGAGCGCCACGCCCGACGGGTCCTTCGACCCGTAGATCTCGTACTTCCCGCGCTTGGTGAACATCGCGTGTGTCTCGGCGTCGTCCAGTCGCCGCCGAGCGGCGTCCGCGTCGACGTCAGTGAGAACGGTGATCACGATTCCGACCGTGAGGATACTGGAGGCATCGGCCACGTCGATGCCGGTCGGCGAGAACGCCTGGTTCAAGTTTTCGCGTCGCGTCTGCCAGAACTCCGCGTCGAAGATCGGCTCGTCGTCGGGCACCGTCCGTGTGAGATAGGCGATGTCGTTGTCGAGTGTGTCCGGTACCGGCACCCAACGTCCCAGTGGCGGACTATCACCGTTGCCCGCACACCCTGCGAGTCCCGACACCATTCCGCCCACAGAGGCGGCCACCCCCGACCGGAGCAGACTGCGACGTGTCCAGTTTGGCATCGTACTTCTTTGATTACTGCCGTTGATTTATATTATTTTGGGTAAAATAAACATAATTACAAAACTGTCCCTTCTCAAGTGTCTGGACAGCACTGCTGAGACACGAGCGAATCTGGTGGCTTCAGCAGCCCGAGACACGGGCAGCGTGTATCCGGGTGGCCGAGCGACGGTCGAGGTCGCCGGCAACGGGTATCAGGTGCAGTTACCCGGCTGTGCAGACGCGGGGTTCGAGGAGGGTGACAACGCGCCGGTGCTGACCGCGCTGGGCCTGCTGCTCATCCACGATGGGGCGAAGGGGCGGCTGGCAGAGGACCTAGTCGCGATCAGGGCGCGGAACTGACCAGTAACTGGAAACAGCGGTACTTCACGTGGTGCGGATGTGGTCTGTGGTCGGTTCGTACACTTCGCCCTGATCTCTGAGTTTCTCAATCTCGTATTCGGCCTTGCTGGGATCCATCCCCATTTCTTGGGCACGTTCCAGAATAATGTCGATCGGGGCACCCAGCTCGTGTTCCGTCTCGATGTCCTCGATCAGCGCCTTGAGGTTCTGGATAAGCTCGCGGTGGGTCTTCGAGGTCCCTGTCTCTACCATTTCGGGGTCAACCTCGGGAGCGACGCCCAGATCTTCTAGACAAGAACGGACAATCTCAAGCACTCGGTCAGCGTCCTTCTGAGTCACCCTGTCTGAGAGCCGCATCCGAGCACTGGCCTCTGCGAGGCGCACTGCCGCATCTAAATCCCTGGCAGTGATTGGCACGGGAGCATCCTCATCGCTACCTCTGTCACGAAGTTCCGCATAGAACTCCTGTATAACTGACTGCGCCCCGTCGGTCACTTCCGGATGACAGTTCTCTCTGGCGTAGCCAATGTACTGCTGCAGCAGTGCCGGATCAACCGCCGGGTCGAAGTCCTCGTTCGCGGTATCGACATCATCAGAGTCGGTGACTTCTCTATGAGTATCCCTCGGCCGTGCGTTCACCTCGCCTGCACGGTTCGCTTCGAGTCGACGGTCAGCGACCCGACGGTCCTGCTCCTCGTCTGGCTCGTCCGCTGGGACGAAAATCAGGTCAAACTGCGATATCAGGGCGGGCTTGAGTTCGATCTGTTCACCGATCGGTTCATACTGGTCAAGCCGGCCGTATTTCGGCGCAGAGGTGGCAATCACCCCGGTCATCTGACTGCCCGCTTCTTGTTGACCGACCTCGATTCGGGTCCGCATCGGTGTGAACGCGTCCTTTAGGTGGCTGATATCCTCGTCATCGACATCATCCATCTGTGCGATGATGGCGTGAGTTGCCTCGTGCAGACTGGTCGCGGAATGATTTGAGACGTCCCCGGGTGCAGGCCCCTCTGGGTAGCTGGGTGGCTCCAGCAGGTGCTCAGTGCCCACCCCCGCAGAGAGGTGGACTCCCCGTGGAGCGACCATCGACGCATATCGGACCAACTCGTCTGCGAAGGCCGTCGGATCGCTGACGAAAAGGATGTGCGAGGCTCCCCGGATGAAGTCCCCGTCAGGAATGTTTGTCTACGCCCCCGAACAGCGAGAGGAGGACGGCTAACTTCTGCTGTTCGTGACCGTACACCGACGGCGCGAAGGAGTCGACCAGGACGTCATATACATCGGCTCTGTCGCTGAGCTCGATGATCCGACGCTTGGCCTCCTCAGATGGAGTGGGTGTCTTTCCAACCTGCGTAGTGTCGTCCGGTTCACCATATGCACTCTGTCGAGTGAGTTCCTGGAGGTGAGTGCTCGCGGCCAGATTCGGGAGTGAACTCGACTCACCGTGGGTTTCAGCCCCGTCGTCGGTGGCCCGGTAAATCCGGTACTGCTCGCCGTTGGTCAGGAGCCCCCAGGTGGCATCGAAGAGGCGAATGTACCGGCGGATTTGGGACTCCACGTCGGTCAAATCGCGTCCGATCTGCTTGGCCTCGACGACAGCGTGAACCCCCTCGGAGCCGAACAGCAACACCATCGACGTGATGCCGAACGACGAGACGATCACCGCCGTTCCGGCGTCGAGGTAGAAGCCGACGATGGTCGTCGAGACCGAGGACACGGTGATGTTGACGAGGTTGTTCCCCACGAGGATCGTCACCAGCAGGCGGTGCGGGTCCTCCTTCAGGCGATGTCTCGCCCGGGCGCCGCGCTCACCGTTCTCGACCATCGCGTCCACCTGGTGGTCGGACAGCGAGAACATCGCTATCTCGGACGACGAAAAAAGCCCGACCCCAGGATGAGCAACAGGATCAGCCCGACGCCGACGGCGGTGACTCGTGTCTGTCCCAGTTCCAGCCCGATGACCGGCACCGTGTACAGCGTGGTACCCGCCTCGAAGACGGCAGCGAGCGTGGTGGACATTCTGGCTGCCCGCCGCTTCGGCCAAGACGAAAGTATCCATCGTGCGCCGACCCCGTCTCCCCGCTGACGGTGACGACGCGGTGAGCCCAGCGGTGGACGCGGTCGCGGACGGGTGGCGTCGACCGGTGCGACCGCGAGGCGGCGCCCAACCGGTGTCGCTCGGCCAGCACGGGTCGTCAGACGGCCGCCGACAGCTCCGACGGCGCTGGGCGACGATCGCAGAGTGCGCGACGCCGGGGACGAATTTATCAACCGGCCCCGGTACGGGTGCCCCGTGAACCGGGACGGCGACTCGGAGTCCGGCGGCATCGATGGGCTCGTACCGGCCGGGAGCCACGGGGCCGCGCTCGCGGCCCTGGCCGACGTGGCGGTCTCGCTCGACGCCGACGGAACCGTCGAGGGGCTGCGCGACGAGGCGCCCGCCACGCTCGGCCACACGGAGGAGGTGTGCGGACGGCCCGTTTCGGCGCTCCTCGCGGCGGCGGGGTCGCCGGAGGGGGTGGACACGGACGCGACCGGGACCGGCGGTGACGACGTCGAGCGACTCCTGGACCCGGACGGGGACGCTCACACGGTCTCGGTACGGACCGCCGAGGGCGGCGCCGTCCCGATGACGTTCTCGACGGTCGAGCGCCCGGAGCGCGACGGGGTGGTGTGTCTCGGACGCGTCGCGCACGGGTCGGGGGGCCCGTCTCGCGGGAGCGACACGAGCGACTTGATCGGTCTCGTCGCCGACCCGGTGTACGCCCTCGACCCGTCGGACCGGTTCGAGCGCGTCAACGACGCCTTCGTCCAGCGGACCGAGTACGACCGCGACACGCTCCTCGGCCGGGACGTCGCCCAGGTGCTGCCGGGCAGCGCGTACGCCAGCGTGACGGCGGAGCTCCGCGAGTCGGTCGCGCCGGACGAAAGTGCGTCCGAGACCGTCGAGACGCCGCTGGTCACCAGAGAGGGCGACAGCGTCCTCACCGAGGTCAACGTCACCGTCTACGCGGACTCCGAGGGAGCGTGTGCGGGCACCGTGGGCGTCGCCCGTGACGTCCGAGAGCGCAAACGGCGGGAACAGAACCTCGACCTGCTGAACAGCGTGTTCACGCGGGTGTTCAGACACAACGTCCGCAACGAGCTGGCGGTCGTCGAATCACACGCCGAACGGCTCGCCGAGGAGGTCGACGAGGCGCTCCGGAGCCACCCCGAGGCGATCCTCCGGACGACCGAGCGCCTGCTGCGCCACAGCGAGAAGGCACGGCTCATCGAGCGCGTGATCGAGACGGACGAACGCACCGACCGTGACCTGGCACGGGCGACCCGGTCTGTCGTGGCCGACGCCCGGGAGCGACACCCCGCGGCGACGATCGAGACCGACCTCCCGGGGGAGGCGGTCGTCCGGGCGCACCCGGACATCGACCGCGCCGTCGAGGAACTGATCGACAACGCCGTCGAGCACGCCCCCGAGGAGTCGGCTCACGTGGAGGTGTGGTTCGACCGGCGGCCCACCGCGCGGACGCTGTTCGTCGAGGACACCGCCGGTGGCCTCGCCGACCACGAGATCGAGGTGCTCCGCCGTGGTCGCGAGCGCGACCTGCAACACAGCACCGGCGTTGGACTGTGGCTGATCCGCTGGCTGGCCGAGTACTCCGGTGCGAAGCTGATCGTCCACCGGACCGACCAGGGGTCGCTGATGGGACTCACGTTCCCCGCCGAGGCGCCCGACGACCGGGCGCACACGAGCGTGGCCGAGTCGTCGCTCGCACGGGCTCCGGCGGCAGTTCGAGACGTCTCCCTCGAACAGTTCCGTGGTGCTCCCGTCGTCGAACGGGTCGACGCGCTCGACGAGCTCACGACGGCGTACGACGCTCTCAGCCGCAGCGGCGGCCAGTTCGTGGTCGTCCGTGGCGAGGCCGGCGTCGGCAAGACCACCCTCATCGAGCAGTTCCACACCCGACTCACCGCCCGCGACAGTCCACCGGTCGTCGCGACCGGCGTCTGTGACCCGGAGGGGCAGTCGGCGTACCGGGCCGTCGCACGGCTGCTCGACGACCTGCCGGGGGCACGCGACGCCTCGGCCGTCCTGGCTGACACCGGTGACACACCGGACAGTCCCGAGGCGACCGACCAGTACAGGCGGGCCCTGTTCGCGGACGTCGCGGACGAGTTCCGCGAGGCGGCGACCGACCGGCCCGTCGTCGCGGTCGTCGAGGACCTGCAGCACGCCGACGGAGACACGGTCGACCTGCTGCAGTACCTCCTCGAGGAGGTGGGTCGCTGGGGGCTGCCGGTCATGTTCGTCGGCAGCTACCGGACCGGTGACGTCGGCCAGTCACACCCGGTCAGAGCGATCGCCACGGAGGCCAGCGAGAGCGGCCGCGGTACGGTGCTCGAACTGGAGCCGCTCGACCCGGACCAGACCGCGTCGCTGCTATCGCACACGCTCGACCTCGCGGACCCGCCGTCTTCGTTCGTCGACGCGGTCCACGAACACACCGGCGGGACGCCGCTGTTCGTCACCGAACTCGGGCGCCACATGGCCGACCGGCTGGAGTCAGACCCGGACGCGGCCACGCTCCCACGGAGCGCGGCAGCACTCCCGGTGCCGGACACGGTCGAGCGCACGATCACGCGGCGACTCGATGCGCTCCCGACGACGGTCCGGCCGGTGTTGCACCTCGGCGCGGTGTTCGGCCGGGAGTTCTCGTTCGACCTACTGCGGGCGGCGACCGACCGCCCGGTCGGGGCGGTCGTCGACGCCGTCGAGACGCTCGTCGACCGCGAGGTCTGGGAGCAGTCCGCCGACGAGATCGCCTTCGCACACGGCGTGGTCAGAGAGCAGACACTCGACCGACTCGACGAGGCCGAGCGCGAACGACTGCACGCCGATGCGGCCGCCGCGATCGAGACGCGCCGCGACGACGCCCACGATGACGCCGCCGGTCGACTCGGGTACCACCGCGAACGGGCCGGCGACGAGACGGCGGCGTTCCAGCACTACCGGCGGGCCGGCGACCGTGCCGCCGAGACGTACGCCAACGACGACGCCGTCGAGTACTACGAGCGGGCGCTGGCACTCGCGGCCGACCACGACGTGACCGACACGACCACCCGTGCGGCCGTCGCGAAGGACCTCGGAGACGTACACAGACGTCGCGGCGAGTACGACCGTGCCGAGAGTCGGTACCGGGAGAGTCACACGCTGAGCGAGCGGGCGGGCGACCGCGACCGGGTGGCCGAGACCCTGCGTGAACTCGGGACCGTCGCCTACTACCAGGCGGACTACCCCGAAGCGCGGGAGCGCTACGAGGAGAGTCTCGCGATCGAGCGGGAACTCGGGGACCGCGACGGCGAGGCCGACAGTCTCCACAACCTCGGCATCGTCGCCATGCGCCGTGACGAGACCGAGCGGGCACGGGAGCACTTCCGAGAGAGTCTCCGTCTCAGTCGCGCGGTCGGCGACCGGACCGGCGAGGCGAGCAGTCTCCGCAACCTGGGCATCGTGGCACTGGAGCGTGGCGACACCGACGAGGCCCGCGAGTACTTCGAGGAGAGTCTCGAGATCTCTCGAGAGCGCGGCGCCCGGACCCGGGCGCGGTACGCCCTCGACAACCTCGGCGGACTCGCCAAGCGGCGCGGTGCGTACGACCGGTCCAGGGAGCGCTACGAGGAGTGTCTCGCGATCGAACGGGAGATCGGGGACCGTCGCGGTGAGCAAAAGACACTGCGGAGTCTCGGGAACCTCGCCAGGCTGTGCGGTGCGTACGACCGGGCCGAGGACCGCTACGACGAGAGTCTCGCGATCGCACGGGAGATCGACGTCGAGCGGGAGGCGGCGCTCACTCGCTCCGGCCTCGGCGCCCTCGCGAGGTGCCGTGGTGAGTACGACGAGGCCCGGGACCACTTCGAGCGAAGCCTCGCGATCAGACGGGAGGTCGGTGACCGCGACGGCCAGGCCAGTACGCTCCACGACCTCGGGGTGCTCGCCGTCCGTCAGGGTGCCCACGACCGGGCCGCGGAGCACTTCGAGGAGGCCCTGAAGACGAGTCGGGCGGCCGACAACCCCCTGGAGGAGGCACACGCACTCTGTGGGCTCGGACGACTCGCCAGGCGCCGCGGCCGACTCGACCGGGCGACCGAGCGGCTCACCGAGGCACTCGACGCGGCGGAGGAGGGGGACCTGCCGACGGTCCGGACCGAGGCGCTGTGCCAGCTCGGGGTGGTCGCGCGCCAGCGCGGCGCCCACGACGACGCCGCCCAGCACCTCACCGACGCGCTGTCGGTGCCCGGCGTCGACGAGCGGCGGCGCCAGCGAGCACGGGTGCGGCTCGAACGGGCACGACTCGCGCTCGACCAGGGCGACTTCGAGACGGCACGCGAGCGGGTCGAGCGGGCACACGGTACGCTGGCCGAGATGGGGGCGACCCACGACAGGGCACGGGCGACGGCCGTTCGCGGCCGTCTCGCCGCCCGGGCCGGGTCGCCGGACGAGGCACGCGAGCACTGGCGGACGGCGCTCGACGTGTTCGAGGCGGTCGATGCCCCGCAGGACGCGCTGGCGACGCTCGAGCGACTGGTCGAGGCCTGTCGACGCCAGGGCGACACGGACCGCGCGAGCGAGTACCGGTCAAGAGCCGAGTCCCTCCTCGCGGACGCCCCCGACCCCCTGCGGGCACTCCACGGGGACTGGCTCGACCGGGACTGACCCGCTCGCGACCCACGGGTCGAGGCCGGCGGTCCCCGTGGGTCCCGCTCCGGGCACGGCCCACACTCCCGGTCGGGCCGGAAGGCGGTGCCGACGCGCCGACGCGGGACTCGCCCGACGCCGGACACCCGGGCCGCCGGGTCGTGCGCGTGCCGACCCGTGCCGTCCCGCCCCCGGTGGTGTATCACTCACAGAGACGCTGGTTCCGGGATTACTACCGTTCGCCCCGAACGGCCTACTGTCCCGGTCGGAGGCACCTGTCACGAGCGTCCGGCCCGGGACTGGGTCCCGACCTGCCTGTCCTCTGTCACGCCTGCCGGGCCGGACTCCCCTCCGGTCCGTCACCCTTCCTCGTTGCCCGGCGGATAGCCGTCACCACGAGTCCCCGTCGCGTCAGTGCTCGGGCGTGGTCGTTCGCCCACGCCGTCCGGGGCCGCCGTTCTCCACGAGTGACATCCCGTCTCGCGGGCCGAGTCGCTGCCGGCCCGTTCAGTGTGGTGGTGGGCCAACGGGGACACATGGCGACGATCGAGCCCGACCGCGAGGCCAGGCGTCACGACACCGGACCGTCGTCCGGTCGCAGCGATCCCGTTCCGGAGCCGGTCGACTGGGCGCTGGGCGTCTCCTGCAGTGTCGCTGGGCTCCTCCTGGCAGGCGTCGGGACCTGGCTGTACACCCGCCCCGGCCGGGCGGCGTTCGTGAGCCTCCTCGAGGCAGGCGGTGTGGACACGACCGGACTCACCACCCGAGCGGCGGTCGAGGCTGCGGGGTCGTCACTCGACCTGCTCGCCACCGTCACGGTACTGACTGGGTCCGCGCTCGTCGCCGGCGCCGCGCTGTTCGTCCGCGCGCGCCGTCGGACCCGTCGTCGGGTCGACCGCGAGGGTGGCTCGACCGTCACGTTCTGGGCCGCCGCCGTCTACGGTGCCGCGGTGACGGTGCTGGTCCCGTTTTCGGTCTCGACGGTCGGCGGGGGCACTGCGGCGTCGCTGCACGACGGGGCGGACACCCGAGTCGGCGCCGCGGCGGGACTGGTCGGTGCCGCCGTACTGTCCCCGCTGCTCGTGTTCGGCGGTCTGGCCGTGTTCACCCTGGCCGGGGCGCTCGGTACCCTCGCGGACCACCACACGGTCGCCGGTGTCGTCGCTGTCGCCGGTCTGCTGTTCGTGACGGCGGCCAACGTGAGCCTCGGCGCGCTCGGCGGGTACGTCACGGGGCGACTCGCCTGACACGACACTGTCCCGCGAGAGCCGCTGTCGCCCGCATCGGTACCCCGGGAGACGGCCACCACCGCACGGCGGAGCTCGCGGTCGAACCCCACGCTCGACCCAGTCACACCCGAGAACGGGGTGTAGCGGGTCCGAGACGACCGACGAGACACCTGCCACGTCCCGACCGTGCTCACGGTCGGGCCGTCCCGTGGCCGCCCCCCGACACGCCCGGTTTCCCCGTTGGTCGGAGTGACCAGAGCGCTCGTCGTGCGTCGTTCCCCACGACTGCCGTCCCTGTTGCAGTCAGTCGTCGGGCAGCCGAGTGTCGGTGGCCGGGAGCGTCAGTCCGCTGCGGAGACGTCTGGATCGCCCAAACCCGACACGGGCGGCGACCGGAAAGAGGACGCGGCGACCGCCAGCCGGGTCACGACCGCTCTCACGCCCTAGACCGCCGGGAAGACACCGTGGCCGGTCAGCAGGACTGGCCGGCGGTCGCAGGGCCGCGGACGACCCCCGACGGGGTCCCGCCCGCCTACCTGTAACAGCGAGAGAGTCCCGCCGTTCACGGCGGGCGTGAATCGCGTAAACTCCTGTGAGCAACCATCATCTTACAACTGGCCGTGAGTCTCTAACGATCACCGACAGTTTTAGTTTCACTTTGGATGGCTGGCATTTAGATTCCCACGGCTCCTATGAACGGTTGGCAGATGAAGCGGACCAACACGTTCGCCGTGCGGCCGCTCTCTGATACCGGAGAGCAACTGCTACGGGACCTGTTGGACGCTTCTGCCGCTCTCTGGAACGAAGTCAACTACGAACGCCTCATGCGGTACAACGACGAGGACGGCTTC
>CAYODS010000018.1:0-30629 GCA_964402765.1 uncultured Halobacteriales archaeon | reverse complement strand
GCCGACCAGCGAACCGACCGAGCGACCCTCGCGACCGGGCGGGGAGGTGTGGGGACCGCTGGCTGTAGCGGCCTGGCGGACTCGAAGGGCGAGACGCGGTGGCCGGTTCTGAGGACGCAAGCACCGCAGGGAGCGCAGCGACCGAGGCGCGCAGCGACTCAGAACCGGCGAGCGTGTCGAGGGCTTCGGAGGGCCACGCACCGTGACCGAGAGCGCACCCGGTCTCGATAGAACGTGGCCTCAGTCCAGTCCCACGCTCCGAGGCCGCCCCGGTTACGTTATCACCCCGGCCCTCGCACTCCCGCTATGCCGATCGACGTGCTCTCGGGCGAGAACAGAGCGGTCGACACGCACGCCCACCCGCCGACGGCGGACTTCCTGGTCGAGGCGGGCGGCGAGATGATGCAGGACGCGGCCCGGAAGTTCGGCACCGAGATCGACCCCGGCAGTTACGAGGCGATGGTCGAGACCTACCGCGAGGCGGGGATCGGGCGGGCGGTGTTGCTCGCCTGGGACGCCGAGACCAACACCGGCAATCCGCCGGTGACCAACGACCACGTCGCCGCGGTGCGCGACGAGTACCCCGACTTCTTCGTCGGCTTCGCGAGCGTCGACCCGCTGAAGGAGGACGCCGCCGAGGAGGCCCGCCGGGCGATCGAGGAGCTGGATCTCTCGGGGTTCAAGTTCCAGCAGATCGCCCAGGGGTTTGATCCCTCGGATCCCGAGCACGAGGAACTGTTCGACACCATCGAGGACCTGGGTGTGCCCTGCGTGTTCCACGGCGGCTCCTCGACGCTCGGGGCGGGCGCGCCCGGCGGGCGTGGCCTGCGGATCAGGTACGGCGACCCGATGCTGTTGGACGACCTCGCGGCCGAGCACCCCGAGTTACCGATCCTGATGGCCCACCCCGCATTCCCGTGGGAGAAGGAGCAACTGGCGGTCTGCCAGCAGAAGGGCAACGTGTACATGGACCTCTCGGGGTGGATGCCGGAGTACATCGACGACCAGGTGCTGCGGTACGCCCGCACGCTGCTGCAGGACAAGGTGATGTTCGGCACCGACTACCCGATGATCGAGCCGGAGGCGTGGCTGGAGCAGTTCGCGGAGTTGGGGTTCCCCGAGGAGGTTCAGCGGAAGATCCTCTGGGAGAACGCCGAGGACCTCCTCGGCCTGTGAGCGGGGCGGTCGAGCGGGTCGCCGGCCTGCCGGCGGTGCGGGTCGGTCCCGCGACGCCCGCGAGCGACGGGCGCCACGAGACGGCGAGCGAAACCCCGATCGTCGTCGTCCCGGGACTGAACGACCCGCTGTACGCCGTCGACGACTCGCGCCCGTTCCGGTGGCTCGTCGCCCGGTTCTGCCGGCGATACGCCGGTCGCCGGCCGGTCTACTACGTCAGCCAGCCCCGCGAGGGCGAGGGTGTGCGGGCGGTCGCCGAGGGGTACGAGCCGGCGGTCGCCGCCCTCCGCGAGCGTCACGGGCGCCCGGTCGCGCTGCTGGGGCTGTCGATGGGCGGGGTCGTCGCCGCGGCGGTCGCCGCCGCCCGGCCCGCGCTCGTCGATCGGGTCGTCCTCGGGCTGGCGGGCGACCGGGTCGACCGCGACGACGGACGCGCCCTCCTCCGTCGGTGGGACGACCACGCCGCCGCCGGCCGGTGGCGCCCGGTGTACCACTCGGCGAGCGCCGTGGTTGCGAGCGGCGCGCTGCGGGTGGCGCTGCAGGCGGTGGCCCGGGTCTATGACCGGTTCCGCACGCCGCCCGATCCGGCGGCGTTCCGGCGGGCGATCGACGCCTGTCTCGCCCACGACGGCGCCGCCCTGGCGGGGGTCGCGACGGCGGGCGTGCCGACGCTCGTCGTCGGCGGTGACCGGGACCCGTTCTTCACGGAGGCGGCGTTCGACCGCGCCGCCGAGCGCACCGCGGGCCGGCGGGCCTGCCTGCGTGGCCTGGGCCACGACGCCGTCCTCGCCGGCGGCGCGTTCGACCGGGTCGTCCGGCGCTTCCTCTGAGTCAGTCGAAGTCGGGGTCGCGGTCCGCGAGGAAGGCGTCGACGCCCTCCTCGTGGGCGGCGCTGCCGTACGCCAGCGCCTGGACGTGTTGCTCGTAGTCCAGCGCCGCCCCCCACTCGCGGCCGGCGTTCTCGTGGACGGCCCGCTTGATCAGCCCGACGGTCTCGGTGGGGCGGTCACGCAGTGTCTCCACGATCGCAGCGACGCGGTCGTCCAGCGCCTCGGGGGGGACGGCGTCGTTCACAAGCCCGATCTCGGCTGCCTCGGCGGCGGGGACGGGCTCGCCGGTGATCGCCAGTCGCTTCGCGATCCGCCAGCCCACGAGTCGGGGCAACAGGAACGTGCCGCCGGTGTCGGGGACGAGGCCGACGTGGACGAAGGCGGCGACGAAGCGTGCGCCCTCGGCGGCGTAGGCGAAGTCGGCGACGGCGGCGACCGACAGCCCTGCGCCGGCGGCGTCGCCGTTCACCCGGGCGACGACGGGCACCCGGCTGGTGTAGACGGCCTCGAAGGCGCGGCCGAACGTCTCGGCGAGGCGCTCGCGTGCGGCCTCGGGGCGCTCGTCGCGCTCGGCCATCGCCTGGATGTCGCCGCCGGCGGAGAACGCCTCGCCCTCGCCGGTCACCACGACGGCGTCGTGGGTGCCGGGGGCGACGCCCTCGACCGCCGCGGCGAACTCGCGGGCCACCTCGCCGTCCATCGCGTTGCGGGCGTCGGGCCGGTCGAAGGTGATCCGGCGGACGCCGTCGTCGTCGGTCACGTCCATACCCCGCTCACCACGTCCGCCCCCCTCAATCGTTCGCCACGGGATCGGACTTTTGTCGCTGCACCCACCGACCCCACACGTGTCGACCGACGGGTCGCGACGGCGTCTCGTCGCCGCCTGCTGTCTCTGCGTGCTGGCGCTCCTCGCCGGGTGTGGCGCATTCGTCGGCTCCGGACCCTCCGAACCGACGACCGACGACGACCCCGACACGCCGCTGGTCGAGAGCGTGCCCGCGGGCGTCGACGTCGTCGTCGGTGTCGACCTCGCCGCCGTCCGTGACGGCGACGCTGCCGTCCCCGACCGCTACCTGGCGACCGCCCGCGCCCGACCGGGGCCGTCGCCGCTCGACGGCGTGCTCGGGGAGGTGGACCCGCTCGCCGGGACGGACCTCGCGGCCGACGCCGATCGTGTGGTCGCCTTCGGTGACCGGTCGGGCGGGTCCATCGGCGTGCTGGTGCGTGCGAACTGGACCGGAACGGCGGTCGCCGACGCCTACCGGTCGCTCGGTCGCCCGGTGACGAACGACTCCGGCGTGTACGCGGTGGGCGGCGACGCCACGACCTACTTCGCCCGGTCGGACACCGGCACCTGGGTGCTCTCGCGGAACCGGACCGTGGTCGCGGACGCCCTCGCCGTCGCCGCCGGGAACGCGACGCCGCTGTCGGGCGACCTCGCGGTCGCGTACGACCGCACCCGCACCGACGCCGTCGTCCGCTACGCCGCCCGCGTCACCGACCGCGACCGCGACGCCCTCGCGTTCGCCGACGCGCGGTTCGCCCGCGTCGAGACGACCGCGACGACCGGCGTGGACGACGCCACACACGTCGCCGGGTCGCTCGCGCCCGCCGACGACGGCGTGACGCTGACGACGGTCGTCCGTGCCTCGCGGGCGCCGGCCGCCCGCCGGATCGCCAGCCGGGCACGGACCGGGGCGACGCCGCTTGCAGCGGTCCTCGCCGGCGCCACTCCGGACGCCGAGACGACGGTCTCCCGTGCCGGTGACGTGGTCACGGTCGAGCACGCCCTCTCGACCGGGGCGGCCGCCCGGCTCGTCGAGACCCGCCTCGACCGCGGCGTGGTCGCGGTCGCGCCCCTACCGGCCACCGACACGCTGCTCGGGGCCCGCCTGGACGGGACGCCGGTCGACGCCGTGCCCGCGACCGTCTCCGGCGTGGCGACCGTCGACGCCGCCGTCCTCGACGACGCGACCACCCGGCGACTGCTCGACGCGACGGTCGGGACCGGTCCCGGGGACCTCCGTGACCGACTCGGTGCGGCGGGTATCGACCTCGATCCCGACGGTCTGCGGCGGGTGACGCTGTTCGCCCGGGCACCCGCCGAGGTGACGGTCGGGAACGCGACGACCGACCGGGCGGACGCCGGGGCGCTGGTCGCCGCCGACTGGCGCCACGACGAGGTCGTCGCGGCCCTGCGGGCGACGGCCCGGGTGGAGACCGACCGACTGCGGGGACACACGGTGTACGCGGTCCGTGACGAGGCACTCGCCCGGCCGGCATACCTCGCGGAGTTCGGGCGCGGGCGGTGGGTGGTGACGACGAACCGCAGCGTCGTCGCCGGGGTGCTCGGGGTCGCGGCGGGGACGCGCCCGGCGCTCGACGGGCCGGTGCGCCGGACGTACGACCGCACCGACGAGGGGGCGCTGGTCCGGGCGGCGGTCCGCGTGCCGGCGTCGGTGCGGGAGGTGATCCGCACCCGGTACGGCGACCGCGCGGGGCGACTGGACGCGTTCGCCCTCGTCGAGCGCGTCGGTCTCAGCTACGACACGCCCGGCGAGGACCTGCACCTGCGGACGGCGCTGGTCGCCGGCGACGAGACCGACGCGACACGCGTGGGGAGCACGGTCCGCACCTACGCCGCCCTCGCCCGGCGGTTCGCCGCTGACGAGGTCGAGCCGCTGGTCGAGGGTCTCTCCGTCGAGGACGACGGCGCGACCGTCACCGTCGGCTACCGTGTGGCGGCCGACCTGCTGGTCGCCGCGCTCGACGGCGACTGACCGCTCCGGTGCGCGGGCAGCCAGCGCCGGAGGCTACTTTACCCGCCGGGCCGGACTGTCGGGCGAGATGCGGGTTCAGCGACCCACGACCCCGGTCCGAAGTCGGGTGACGCTCGCCCTTTTGCTGGGCGTGCTCCTGCTGTCGAGTGGCTGTCTCGGCGAGGAGGGCGGCGAGGACCCACAGGCGGACGTGCCCGCGGACGTCGACGTGGTGGTCTCGGCCGACCTGGCGGCGCTCGACGACGACACCACGCGGTCGGTGCTGAACACGCTGCTGGCCGAGAGCGCCACGCCGGGCAGCGACGACCCACGGAGCGTCGAGGCGGTGCTCGACCGGGCCCGCGCGGAGGCGGACGCGAACGTCTCGATAGACGGACTGAACGAGGTCGCGCTGTTCGCGCGGACGCCGGACACGGCGCTGGTCGGCGCCGTCGATGCCCGGGAGCCGTACGCCGGGGTGCTGGTCGGAGCCAGCTGGGACCACGAGGACGTCGTCGGCGACCTGCGGTCGGACGCCGACGAGTTCGCCGTCAACGGCGAGTACCGGAACGTGACGGTGTACCGGGCCGTCGACGAGACCGTCGCCGGCACCGACCGGACGTACTTCGCGGAGTACGACGACGGCCTGTGGGCGTTCTCGACCACCCGGGATGTGGTCGAGGACGTCATCGACGTGGCCGACGGCGAGGCGTCTGCCTTCGGCGGCGAGGTGCGGGCGGCGTACGACCGCACCCGTGACGACGCCTACCTCCGCTACGCGGTGCGGTTCTCCGAGCCCCAGCGGCAGGTGATCGCAACGGTTGCACAGCGGGCCGGTCGCGGACAGTTCGACCTCGCCGCTCTTGGCGACGTCGCCGTCTACTCGGGCGCCTACTACACGGAGCGCGACCGCGTGGGCGTCTCGACGTACCTCGTGGCCGAGGAGCGACGGGCGGCCGACCGCCTCAACGAGACGTTCGGACTGCTTATCGACGTCGGCGAGGAGTTCGCCCAGGACGACGCCGCCCGCGAGCAGTTCGAGGCGCTGTCGACCGACCGCGAGGACGGCACCGTCGCGCTGGTGTACGAGATCGACGCCGACACCCTGGAGACCTTCCTCGAGGAGGCGGGCGAGGACTCCGGCCGGACGCCCGTCTCGGTCGAGGCGCCCGCCCTGGGACCACTCCTCGGGCCGGTCCTCCGGGCGGTCGCGACTGGGTGACCCACCGGACCGGTCGTGGACCGCCGACGACCCGCGGGTGACCGGGGTTTTTGTCCCGCCGGCGCCAGCGGCGGGCATGGACGTCGAGCGCTTCTTCGAGGAGATGCCCTTCGCGGACCTCCTGGGCGTGGAGGTGACGACGGTCGCGGACGGCCACGCCGAGGGCCGACTGGAGATGCGCCCGGAGCTGTCCTGGCACGACGAGCGCCTGATGGCCCACGGCGGCGTGACGTTCACCCTGGCGGACACCGTCGGCGGCGCCGCGCTCGTCTCGCTCGTGGACCGCCCGGTGCCGACGATCGACATGCGGATCGACTACCACGAGGTCGCCAGCGGTGACCTCCACGCAGAGGCGGACGTGGTGCGGCTGGGCGACCAGGTCGGCAGCGTCGACGTCGCCGTGCGCAGCGAGGACGACGCCCTGCTGGCCGACGCACGCGGCGTGTACAAGACCGGAGAGTAGTCCGCCGTGACGTCGTCTGTCAGAGTACGCCCTCCAGCAGCGCTCGCTGACCCCGTCGCAGGCGCTCGAGGAAGGCGGACTTCGAGACCCCCAGGGCGTCGGCCACCTCGTCCGCGCTCGCCTCTTTCGGCACCGCGAAGTAGCCCATCTCCAGGGCGGTCCGCAGCGCCTCCTCCTGGCCCGGCGTCACCGGCAGACGGCGGGTGGCGGTCGTCTCGCGGTCGGCGCCCAGCGGGTGGACGCGCTCGACCGACACAGCCACGCCGTCCTCGCCCTCGGAGCGGTCAGCGCCGACCGACAGCACGCCCCGGAGCACGTCGTAGCCGACGACGGCGCCACGGTGTCGCTCTCCGTCGGGTCCGTAGCGGATCGACTCCACCATGAACCCGGCGTCGGTCAGCGTGTGCACCACGCAGGGCCGCTTCGAGAGACAGCGGAACTCCACGCGGTCGCCCGAGCGGGCGGCGTGCAGGTACCGCACTCGGTCGTCGGCGTCCAGCACCTCCGCGACGGGGCCGTAGCGGGCGGGGTCGACGGTCTCGTCCTCCTGGGCGGCGTCCTCGTCCCCGGGCGGCGTGGCGTCCGCCCGGTCGTCCCCGTCGCCGTCCCCGCCGGGCGCGGGCGTCGAGAACCGCAGGAGAGCGTTGTCGTCGGTCCGCAACTGCGACGGCCGGGCGTCGATCGTCACGCCCGTCTCGCGGGCGGCCCGCGCGAGCGGGCAGTCGTCGCCCGTCACGGCGAACTCGACGACGAGACAGGCCGCTATCACGCCCCGCAGTACCGCGGCCCAGCATATAAACCCCGTCTATGGGCGGGGAAACTGGTTTGCGGGGTGAGCACAATTGTAGGGCTATGAACATAGACGAGGTCAAAGAGCGGGCGGCTCCGCGGGCGTTTAACGCGAGCGACGACATGCCCGAGGAGTACCGGAAGGCCGCGACACGGATGATCCAGTTCCACGCCAACAGCGAGATAATGGGGGCGTACCTGGAGCGGCCGTTCATCCGACAGGCGCCCTCCCTCGACCGGAAACTCGCCTTCTCGGCGAAGGTGCAAGACGAGATCGGCCACGGCCAGTTGCTGTACCGCGCGGCGGAGTCGCTGGGCGTGAAGACCCGCGACGAGATGCTGGACGAACTCGCCGAGGGGAAGGGGAAGTTCCTCAACTGCTTCCACTACCCGATGGAGTCCTGGGCGGAGACGCCGATGATCGCCTTCTTCGTCGACGGCGCGGCGATGCGCCGGCAGGCAACGCTCAAATCGTCGTCGTGGGAGCCGTACGCCCACGCGATGGACAAGGTCTGCTTCGAGGAGGGCTTTCACGTCAAGCACGGCGAGGACATCCTCCGCGAGTTGATGAACGGCTCCCGCAAGGAGCGACAGATGGTTCAGGACGCCTTTGATGAGTGGTGGCCCCGCATCATCCAGTTCTTCGGCCCCACCGACGAGGAGAGCACCCACCACGACTTCGCCAGCGAGGTCGGTCTCAAGCAGATGACCAACGACGAACTCCGGGACGCCTTCCTCAACGCCTACATCCCGAAGGCCGAGAAGTACGGCCTGGAGATCCCGGAGTACCCCCGCATTGAGGAGAACGACGACGGCACCTACAGCGTGCGCGAGTCCGACCTGGACTGGGACGAGTTCTTCGCCGTCTCGCGCAACGAGTTCGAGCCCGGCGTCGGCCAGATCGACTCCCGGGCGCGCGCTCAGGAGGCCGTCGAGTGGGTGCGTGACCTGCTGGAGGAGCGCGAACAGCACGCGGGCACGACCGCCGCGGCGGCGGACTGATCATGATCTGGGAGGTGTTCCGGCAGGACGAGGCCGGGGACTACCACACGCACTGCGGGAACGTCCACGCCCCGGACCGCGAGATGGCCAAACAGTTCGCGGTCGTCCAGCACGGCCGCCGCAAGCCCACCCACAGCCTGTGGGTCGTCCCCCAGGACGAGATCGCCGAGATCGACGGGGACGAGGCCGACTTCGGCGGGAGCACCGACAAGTCCTACCGGTGGGCGATGTCGTACAACGACGTCGAACCCGCCGCCCAGGAGGTCGCCGACAGCGAGGCCGAACAGGCAGAGGCCGACGCCGAACGGGGTGGTGACTGATGGTCGCGGTCGCCGAGGAACTCGACCCCGAGGAGCGCGAGGCCGTCCGCACCCTCCTCTTCCGGCTGGCGGACGACGAGTTCGTCACCGCCGAGCGCTACACCGAGTGGCAGGTGCGAGCACCCACCCTCGAATCGGACCTCGCGCTTTCGAACATCGCCCAGGACGAGCTCGGCCACGCCCGCCTGTGGTACGACCTGATCGAGGAGTTCGGCCACGCGGAGCACGAACTCGTCTGGGAGCGCTCGCCGGAGGAGTGGCACCACGCCACCCTGGCGGAGTTGCCGTACGCCGAGGGCGACTGGGGCGACGCCGTGTTGCGGTCGTACCTGTACGACGTGGCCGAGGACCTCCGCCTGCAGGCGATCGAGGAGTCCTCGTACGACCGGATCGCAGAGCGGGTCACCACGGTCAGGAACGAGGAGGACTACCACCTGGAGCACGCCCAGAACTGGCTGGAGCGACTCGTCGACTCCGAGGAGGGCCACGACCGCGTGCAGGCGGCACTCGATCGCCTGTTCCCGTACGCGCTGACGCTGTTCGCCCCCGTCGATCCCCAGATCGAGGCCCGGATCGACGATCTGGGCGTGCGGGACCGCACTCTCGCCGAACTCCGGACGGAGTGGCTCGACCGCGTGGTGCCGTACCTGGAGTCGCTCGGGCTCTCGGTACCGGAGCCCGAGGACGCCGACCTGCCGACGGCGGTCGGCCGCGACGGTGAGCACACCGACCACTGGGACGACCTGCACGAGGAGTTCACCCGCACCTACGACGAACTCGACCGGACCGGCACCGTCTCGATCATGTCGGACCCCGACCAATGAGCTACGACACCGACGCCGGCGACGGCACGTACTGCACGTACACCGACTACCGCGAGGGCGAGGCGAGCGAGGACCTCCCCGCCACCGGCGAGGGTGCGGAGGGCCTGGCGGCCGACGTCTGGGCGGCGCTGTACGACGTCGAGGACCCCGAGATGCCCATAAGCATCGTCGACCTCGGGCTCGTCTACGGCGTCGACGTCGAGGAGACGACTGGCCACGTCCAGGTGGACATGACCCTGACCTACTCCGGGTGCCCCGCGCGGGACATGCTCACCGACACCGTCGAGCGCAGCGTGCGCGCGGTCGACGGCGTCTCCGAGGTGGACCTGCGGCTCGTGTGGGCGCCGGACTGGTCGATCGAGATGGTCACCGAGGACGGCCGCGAGCGCCTGCGGGAGTTCGGACTGTCGATATGACCGACCCCAGCGTCGACACGAGCGGCGAGCGCGAGGGCGCGGAGTGTCCGTACTGTGGCTCCGAGGACACGGTCCGCGAGCACCCCAAGGGGCCGGCGCTGTGCCGGTCGATGCACTACTGCAACGCCTGCGAGCAGCCCTTCGAGAAGTTCGAGTGATAAACCCCCGGACGAGTCCGGGCGAACGCACCTGTGTCTGGGGCCCCTTCCGATGGCATGAACCGGACGACTGTCGAGCGGTCGCTGCCCGAACGTGGTGGCGTCGACGTGTTCGACTCCCTCATGGTGCGCCAGCGGGTCGACGACGCCGACGCCGCCCGGGCGGCGGTCCGGAAGTGGGCCGACGGCCGCGACGGCGACGTGCGGGACCTGCTGCCGGTCGAGGGCGTCACGCTTGCGACGCTGTTTCTCGACCGCGCCGGCGACCGCCCCGGTCGCGGCGAGGGTGACGCCCTGCTGTGGTACCTGGAGGTCGCCGACGACGACGCCCCGGCGTGGCGCGACCCGGTGCGGACGATTCGCGAGGCGTCGCCGCTGTTCGACGGGCCGCTCGCACAGCACCTGGGAGCGACGACGGTCCACCGGGACGGCGACGGTGGCGACCACCTGCTCCTGACACACGCCACCCATCCCCGACGACAGGAGCGGTACGCCGAGCACTGCGGGCCGTCACTCGTGGCGCCGGTCGCCGGAGATGCCCTCCCGATCCCGGTGGCGGTCGTCACCCTGCGCCTGCGACCCGGCCTCCGGAGTCGCCTGGCGTGGCACGTCGCCCGGACTGTCGACCGGCTGAAGTCGATCGACGCGGTCGACCGGCGGGCGCGCGAGCAGACCGACGTGATCGAGGCCGAGGCGATGTACACGGAGTCGCTGCTGCTGGAGCGCCGCCCCGCGAGCGAGGGACACCTGCTGCACTACTACATGGAGACGGAGTCGATGGAGCGACTGTACGAGGCGTACGAGGCGTCGGACGACCTCACCGCCCGGGTGTCGGACTGGCTGCTCCGCCGGATTCTCGCGCCCGCCGACGCCGAGCGCTTTCTCACGCCGCCACTGGAGAGCGAGGCCGAGGTGCTGGTCCACGCGGTCGACCCGCGACGGCCGTGATCGCCCCACGAAGTGAAGTGTGACCCGGTGCAGCGAACGGTATGCACGCGGTGCGTGTCGCGCTCGTCATCCCCGAGGAGCAGTTACACCCGATGCACGCCTTCGTCCGCGAGTCGCCGACCGTCGACCGGGAGGTGATCCTCGAGCGGGACGCCCGCGGCGAACTGACGACGCTTCTGCTGTACGTCGACGGGGACCGCGAGGGGTACGAGGCGGCGCTGTCGGAGGTGCCACAGGTGGAGGCGTGGACGACCGAGTCGGCGGACGGGGAGGGGTTCCACGCCTACGTCAGGACGCGGCTCCGCGAGCGCGAGCGGCGGTACCGCGAGGCGCTGGACCGCGAGTCGGTGCTGGTGGTGCCGCCGGTCGAACTGCGGGCGGACCGCACCGTCAGGCAGACGATGGCCGGGTACGCCGAGGAACTGTCCGCGGCGGTCGAGGCGCTCCCGTCCGAGGTGGAGGTGGAGGTGCTGCGCACGGGGACGTTCCACCGGGTCGCGCGGCCGGCGGTCACCGAGCGCCAGCGCGAGGCGCTGCGGGCCGCCTTCGAGGCGGGCTACTACGACCTGCCGCGCTCGGCGGGCCTGGAGGTGGTGGCCGAGGCGCTTGACTGCTCGACGAGTGCCGCCTCGGACCGCCTGCGCCGGGCGGAGCGACGGCTGGTGGCCGGTGCGCTCGGAGAGAACCGCTGACGCCTCAGATAAAGAGCCCGGCGACGGCGACGACACCGCCGACGATGCTGGTGACGGCGTCGATCGTCTTCTTGTTGTTCTTCGCCCACTCCAGGCCGTCGGTGATGGCGTTGGTGATGACGTCGGTGAACTCCGCGCCGACGCCGGCCGACAGCGCCACGACGGCCAGGGCCCCGAACAGGGCGGCGGCGAGCACGATGCGGTCGTTGCGCGACTGGACGAGCCTCATTGCCACACACTCACAAACGAGACGGGGTGACTTATATTTTAGGGTATAGAGTGTGAAATGAACAGGAAAGCGAGCGGACGGAGGAGACAGAGTGTGGAGGAGAAACCGGCCGCGGTCGGGTCAGCCCAGCTGAGAGTAGATGATCGACGCGCCGTCGATCACCTTGATCAGGCTGTTGGCGACCGTCGAGGCGGACTTCACCGCGAACTTGACGGCCTTCTGGTTCTTCTGCCACCACTGGAATGCCCCGTCGAGGAACCACGCCTCGGGGCTCGTGGCCAGCGCGGCGACTGCGAGCCCCCCGAACAGAGCGAGCACGAGCACGATGCGGTCACGCCGCGACACCTGTGTGAACGTCATTGCCACACACTCACAAACAGACCACTGTCACTTATACTTTGTGCAAGGTACGGAACTTCGAAAGAAAGCAGCAGACGTGGCTACGGCTACGAGGACCAGACGTACCAGAAAACGAAAACGTCGGACCGTCCCCTCGCGTGGTCGTCGTCAGCCCATCAGGAAGCCGACACTCTTGGCGAACTTCAGGCCCGCGCTGGCGGCGGTGACGACGCCGTCGACGACGGCGGCGCCCCCCCTGACGACGTTGCGCGCGGTCCGGCCGTTCTCGACGATCCACCGCATCCCACCGAGGATCGTGTCCACGAACCCTGCCGTGGCCCCGGTCGCCAGGGCGACCAGCGCCAGCGCGCCGAAGGTGGCGAGTGCGAGCACGATGCGGTCAGTCCGCGATTCCCGGGTGTCCCTCATTGCTACACACTCTCAAACATTCCACCGACACTTATAGTTTATGCAGGATGACCTGACGTGAAATTAAGTAGAGAGCAGTTGGGTAGATCTGGGGCGGTCGGTGTCCGAAGTCTTATAATTTTGTCTCACTCGTCGGTCTATCTCGTATTCCAACTCGTCGTGGCGTCCCGTTCGTGGTTCCTCGTTCCGGGTCCGCCCCGGCCACGACGGCCGGACGCCAGCCGTGGAGCGGTCCCCTCGCGCCCCGAGTCGGGGGATTGAACCGCCCCGGGCGCACAGCGGCGGTATGGACGGCGTCTGGTTCGCCGGACTCGACCCCGAGGACCCCGCGGCCGCCGCCGACGCGGTGCGAGCGACGCGTCGCGAGCAGCCCGACGACTGGCCGGCGCTCGCGGTCGAGGATGGGGTCGTCCCCGACCGCGAGGCGTACTACGACGCCCTGCACGCGGTGACGACCGCCGCCGCCCGCGCCGCCGTCGAGGACCACGAGCGTGCCGACGACCGCCGCCTCGTCGCGGCGGTGCGCGCGCTGGACGACACCGAGCGCGTCGCCAACGAACTCGCCGAGCGGGTCACCGAGTGGGCCGCCGATACGGGCGGGGACGCCGCCGAGCGGGTCGCCGCCGTCGCCGAGCGCGACCCCGCGGACGGGTTGGACCGGCGACTCGTCTCGCTGGCCGAGCGCACCCTGGCGCTGTACGACGAGCGCGACGCGCTGCGGGCCACCGTCGAGCGCGTCGCCCCCACGGTCGCGCCCAACCTCGCCGCGCTGGCGGGGCCCGTGCTCGCCGCCCGACTGATCGCGCTGGCGGGCGACCTGGAGTCACTCGCCCGCACCCCCGCCGGCACGGTGCAGGTGCTCGGTGCCGAGGAGGCGCTGTTCGCGCACCTCCGCGGGCACGCCCCGTCGCCGAAACACGGCGTCATCTACACCCACGAGTACGTTCGTGGCACCCACCCCGACGAGCGCGGGTCGGCAGCGCGGGCGCTGGCTGGCAAACTCGCCATCGCCGCCCGGATCGACCACTACGCCGGCGACCGCCGGCCTGAACTGGAGCGCGAACTCGACGAGCGGGTCGCCCGCATCCGCGCCCGCTACGAGGACGGCGAGGGCGGGGACGACCGGGGTGGTCCCGCGTGAGCGAGTTGCCCGACGGCGTGCAGCGCCGCACGTTCGACGGCGAGTCCCGCCTGGCGACCCGTGGCCCACCTGTCTACGGCGAGCCGACCGACGGCGAGTGGCGCCTGTGGGACACACGCCGGTCGAAACTCGCCGCCACCATCGAGGCGGGCCTGGACACTGGACTCGCCGGTGGCGACGGCGTACTGTACCTCGGCGCCGCCGCGGGGACCACCGTCTCCCACGTCGCCGACTTCGCCGGTCCCACCTACGCCGTCGAGTTCGCGCCCGGGCCGATGCGGGAACTGCTCGCCGTCGCCGCCGACCGCCCGCGGCTGTTCCCGCTGCTGAAGGACGCCCGCCGGCCGGAGACCTACGCCGGCGTCGTCGAGTCCGGCCTGGACGCCGTCGTCCAGGACGTCGCCACCCGCGACCAGGCGGCGGTCGCGCTGCGCAACCGGCGGTTTCTCGCCCCCGACGGTCGGCTGGTCGCGGCAATAAAGGCCCGCAGCGAGGACGTGACCCGCTCGCCGTCGGCGGTGTTCGAGGACGCCCTCGACCGGCTCCGCGAGGGGTACGAGGTTCTGGAGACCGCCCGGCTGGACCCCACGCACGACGACCACCTCGCCGTCGTCGCCCGCCCGCTCGCCGACGGGGAGTGACCGTGCCGGCGGCTCAGTCGTCGCTCCCGTCCAGCAACTCCCGGTAGACCGCGTGCAACTGCTCGCCGACGCGATCGAGGGAGTGTGACTCGGCGGTGGCGACGGCGGTCTCGCCCAGTCGCGAGCGCAGGTCGGGGTCGTCGGCCAGGCGGTCGACCGCCTCGACGTACTCCGGCACCGACGAGCCGCGCAGGCAGTCCTCGCCGTCGGTGAAGAACTCCCGGAAGACGGGGATGTCCGACAGCACGACCGGCCGCCCGCAGGCCATCGCCTCCAGGACGACCAGCCCCTGGTTCTCCACCTCGGCGGGCAACAGCAACACGTCACCGGCGGCGAAGGCGCCCCGCTTGTCCTCGATCCACCCGGTGAAGGTGACGTTCTCCGGGGGATCGGTCGTCAGCCGCCGCACCGTCTTCGAGGCCTGCGGGCCGGTGTCGTAGTGCCCGAACCAGGCGAACTCGTGGTCCGTGCGGCGGGCGACCTCGCAGAACTCCGCGACGCCCTTCCGCTCGAACACGTTGCCGACACAGAACACGACGGTGCCCGAGAGGTCGTAGCGGTCACGGTACTCCTCGCGCAACTCCGCGTACCCCTCCATCGACGCCAGGTCGATGCCGTTGGTGATCGGTCGAATCGGTGCCCGCACCGGGTACGATTCGAGGACGCCCTCCGTGTACTCGCTGGGACAGACCACCAGGTCGGCCCGCGAGTAGTACCACCGGAGGTACCGCTCGAGGACGGGCCCGACGAGCTCGGAACCACGGAAACTGCCGGCGAAGTCCTCGCGGGTGGTGTGGGCGTTTGCGACGACTGGGCGTCCGCGGCGGCGGGCGTGCTCGACCAGTGCCAGCGACGCCGGACCGATCGTCGAGACGTGCAACAGGTCGTAGTCGACGACGGGGTCGGCGTCGCCGCCGGTGAGCAGGTCGTCGAGTCCCGCGACCGCGTCCTCCAGGGCGGCGTCGCCGACGGGGTGGGTGAGCACGTCGACGCCCTCGTCGCGCAGCGCGCGCCGCTGGTGGTCGACCGCGGTGCTGATCCCGCTGCGGTCCAGTCGCGAGGCCAGTTCGAGGTAGTGCAGCACCCGCACGCCCCCGGCCACGACCGGCACCGGTTAAATACCACCGGCTCCGACGACCCACCGAGGGCGCCGACCGGAAAGCACAATCCTTTTTAACAGGACGCTGCGACTCCGGACCGGGGCGCACGGCCTGTTTGGATCTCCGTCGTGCCCCGATTTACCCCCCACCCCCCGCTCCCCTCTCGACCCGAAGAGTGACCCGTGGGCGTCCCCTACTGCCGCCGTGATCGCCGCCGAGCGCATCGAGCGACTGCACGTCCTCGCCCGTAGGGCCGCCGCCGACGGCGAGACCGACCGCGCCCGGGAGTACGTCCGTCTCGCCCGGCGGGTCGCCGAGCGCAACCGCCTGTCGTTGCCCCGCGAGTTCACCCGCTTCGCCTGTGACGACTGTGACCGCTACCGGCGGCCGGGCGTCGACGTCCGCGTGCGACTGGCCGACGGCCACGTCGTGATAACCTGTGACTGCGGGCGGATCGACCGCTATCCGTACTGACCGGGGCACAGTAACGTTAAAACGGGGCCGGGAGTAGGTGCGGGCATGAACGAGGACCTTCGCGGCCGCGTCCACGACCTCGACGTGACGGTGTGGGTCGGGAAGGCCGGCCCCGAGGCGGTCGTCGACGAACTCGACACGCAACTGTCCGACCGCGAGCTGGTGAAACTGAAGTTCCTGCGGTCGGCCCGGGCCGGCACCGACGTGGAGACGCTGGCGAGTGACCTCGCCGCAGAGGTCGAGGCCGAGGTGGTCGACACCCGGGGCAACACCGCCGTCCTGCGCCGATGACCGGGGTCGTACTCCAGGACGGGAACGGCGCCTCACAGACCGGTCTCCAGGAGGTGCTCTCGGAGTTCCTGCCATCGGAGGCGGTGGGGTTCGTCGCCGGCGCGGTGAAGTTCGTCGCCGCCTTTCTCGCGCTGTACCTGATCGGCCGGATCGTGGTGGTGCCGCTCGTGACGCGGGTGCTCGACGCCCGCGAGGTCGACAGCCACGTCAGGCGCCCGCTGCTGAAGGTCGCCCGCTTCGCGGTGGTGTTCTTCGCGATCTCGATCGCCTTCGGGTTCGCCGGCTACGGCAACATCCTCACCTCGATCGCCACGATCGGCGCCGCCGCCACGCTGGCGATCGGCTTCGCGATGCAGAACGTCATCGGGAACTTCGTCGCCGGGGTGTTCATCTTCGTCGAGGAGCCGTTCCGGATCGGCGACTGGATCGAGTGGGACGGCAACTCCGGCGTCGTCGAGGACATCTCGCTGCGGGTGAGTCGGGTGCGCACCTTCGACAACGAACTGCTGACCGTACCCAACTCCCAGCTGACGGACAACGTCATAAAGAACCCCGTCGCGAAGGAGCAACTGCGGATGAAGTTCCTCTTTGGCATCGGCTACGACGACGACATCGAGCGCGCCAGCGAGATCATCGTCGAGGAGGCCGAAGCGCACCCGGACATCCTCGACGATCCGGCGCCGACGGTGCGGGTGACCGAACTGGCGGACTCCTACGTCGGCCTGCAGTCCCGGGTCTGGATCGCCGACCCGTCGCGGGCGGACTTCGTCCGCATCCGCGGGGAGTACGTCACGAGCGTCAAGGAGCGGTTCGACGAGGAGGGGATCGACATCCCGTTCCCGACCCGCACCCTGGAGGGCGCACTCGAACTCTCGGACGTGCCCACCCCGACCGCCGCCGACGACTGAGGCCCGCTCGCGGGGCCGGGACCGCGGACGCCATCGCACGTTTTATGTCGGCGCTTCCGGTCGTTCACCGTAGATGGGACTCCGGGTGGTGGCCTTCACCGACACGTACCTTCCGACGGTCAACGGCGTGACCTACACGGTCGAGACCTGGCGCGACCGCTGGAACGGTGGTCACGAACCCGCGACCGACGGCGGCCCCGAGGCGGACACCGCCGGCGTGTCCGGCGACGGGGACACGACCGGGGCCCGTGGCCGGATGGACGTCGTCTACCCCGCCTCCAGTCACGACCCCCGCCCGGACGAGTACCCCGTCCGCAGCGCCGGCTTCCCCTTCTACGACGGCTTCCGGGTGGCCGTCCCCGAGATCCCCGACGCCCTCCCCGCCGACCCGGACGTGGTCCACGCCCACACCCAGTTCGGCCTCGGTCTCGCGGCGCTGCGGTACGCCCGCCGGGCCGACGCGCCGCTGGTCGCCTCCTACCACACCCCCGCCGGGGAGTACGCCGGCTACGTCGCCCGCTCGGACTGGCTCGCCGACAAGGTGCGTGGCCTGGTCGAGACGTACGAGCGTGGCTTTCTCGACCGCGCGACGACCGTGATCGCCCCCTCGACGGCCACCCGACGGCACGTCACCGCCCAGGTCGGTTCCTCGACGCCCGTCGAGGTGGTGTCAAACGGCGTCGACACCGACCGCTTCCGGCCGGTCGACCCCTCGGCGTTCCGGGCCCGCCACGACCTCCCAGACGGCCCGCTCGTCGGCTACACCGGCCGCCACGGCTACGAGAAGAACCTCGCACAGGCGCTCGACGCCGTCGACGGACTCGACGCCACCGTCGTCTTCGGCGGCGACGGCCCCGCCCGTGACTTTCTGCAGGAGTACGCCCGCGACGTCGCCGCCGACGTGCGCTTTCTGGGCTTTCTCGACCGCGCCGAACTGCCTGCCTTCTACTCCGCGCTGTCGGCCTTCCTGTTCCCCAGTCCGGTCGAGACACAGGGCCTCGTCGCGATGGAGGCAAACGCCTGTGGCACCCCCGTCGTCGGTGCCGACGCCGGCGCGCTGGCCGACACCGTCGTCGAGGGCGAGACCGGCTACCGCTTCGACCCGGGCGACGTCGACGCCTTCCGGGCCGCAGTCGAGCGCACCCTCGCGGAGTACGACCGCCTCCACGAGCGCTGCATCGAGCGCCGCGTCGAGACCGCCGTCGAGCGGTCGGTCGACCGTCTCGACGAGGTGTACCGCGAGGCCGTCGAACGCGACGCCGGTCGGTAAAGAGCCTGCGTCGTCAGTCGTCTTCCAGGGCGTCGGCGATGCGCTGCAGTTGCCGGGTGGCGTCGCGCACCTCGTCTCGCAACTGACGGACCTCGCGGACGAGGTCCTCGCTGGCGACACCCTCCTCGCCCTGGCCGCCAGCGCCGGGCCCCGCGCCCGCGCCGGGGCCGCCGCCCATCATGCCGCTCATCATCTGCGCGAAGGGGTTGCCGCCCATGCCGCCGCCGGGGCCGCCACCCATGCCGCCCGGTCCGGGGCCACCCGGGCCCGGCGGGCCCTGGCCCTCGCCCTCGGCCTCCTCGGCGCGCTGCTCTCGGATCTCCTCGACGCGCTCGCGGAAGGACTTCTCCTCGCCCTCGCTCTCGCCCGCTTCGGCCTCGTGGTCGTGGTCCTCGCGTCCGTGGTCGTCGCCCTCCTCGGGCTCGTCGTGGCTGTCGTCTGCCATGGCCCCCCGTTCCCCTGCCGGCCCGAAAAGGGTTCCGTCGTTCCCGCTGGCGCTCTCTCCGTGTTTGTGGTGGTCTCCCCTCGTCCTCGGGTGCTCTCACTCGCCGGTGCCGCTGCTGCGAGGGCCCAGAAAGCCCCCGCCCCGCTGCGGACACCTCACTCGCTGCGCTCCTCGCTCCGCTGCGGTGCTTACGTCGTGACGCGCCCGCACCGGGCCGGCCCCTTTTAGTCCCGCCCGCCGCGACCGCCGCCTCACACCTCCCCAGCCTCCTGCGCTCCTCGCTGTGCTGCGGTGCTCGTCCCTCGCGCGAGAGCGGTCCCTCCGGTCCCGCTCCGCGCGCCCTCCGACGGGAAGCGCCCGGTCGCCTCGCTGCGAGGGGCGCGAGCAACCGCGAGCGCCCCGAGCGACCCTCGCGACCGGGTGGGGAGGTGTGGGGACCACTCGCTGCTCCTGGTGGAATCGAAGGGCGAGGCGCGCTCGGTCGGTCGCTAACGACGCAAGCACCGCAGCGACCGAAGGGAGCGAGGAGCGCAGCGAGTTAGCGCCGTCGAGCGCGCTGAGGGCTTCGGAGACCACCCACTCAGGATCGAGTGCCCCCGATCCACAGAGCGCGTCGAGGGCTTCGTGGGTGTACGCACCGAACCCGAGGCCATCCAATCCAGACAGCGCCCCGACAGAGACAACCCCTAGTCCCCGAACGCCCCCAGACTCGACTGCAGGTCCCGAGAGGCCCGCTCGGGCGTGACCTCGTGACCCACCAGCGCGCGCATGTCGACGGCGTAGGTGGACCCGGCGGTGTCAAGCACGAGCACCCGCCCTTTCACGCCACGGACGGTACCGGTCGCCAGCGTGTCGGCGACGGGGTTCGCGTCGAGCGCCAGGCCGTAGTCGAACGCGAACGTGTCGATCGGATCGAAGTCCGCGAGCAGCGCGCGCCAGGCGTCCTCGTCCACCGTCGCGCTCATGCCCTCGATCTTCGTGGGAACGCGGACGCTGTCGCCCACGTCGGCGGCGATCTCGGCCTCGATCTCGCGGGCGACCCGGCCGTTGGAGACGCTGCGGAGGTGGGCCCCGCGGTCGGCGCCCTGCTCGTGCAGCCGCGTCGACAGGCGTTCGAGGCGGGTCACCCCCACTTTGAACGTCGCGGGGGCGAAGGCGGCGAGGTAGACGGCGTGGTCCTGGAAGCAGTCCATCTCGGTCTTCAGGCAGGTGCCGGTACAGCGGGCGCACACCCAGTCGTCGGCGTGGGCGTCGCAGTGGGGCGCGCGGTCGTTGGGGCAGGCGCGGTGGGTGTCGCCGTCGAGGACGCCGGCACAGTGGCGTTCGCCCAGCGTGTACTCCAGGTCGGCGCCGGGCGCGAGCGAGACGCGCTCGACCGGGCCGCCGCCGGGCAGGTCGGCGTCGCTGGGGCGGTCGCCGTCCCCCGCGTGCCCGACGGTGTGGTCGCCGTCGGCGGCCAGGAGCAGCGCGGGGTCGCGCTCGGCGGTCGCCGCGGTGTCGTAGCCGACGATCTGCACGGCGGCGGTTGGCCGCTCGGGGGGAAAGCCGTGTCGCTCTGGAGCGGTGTGTCAGGCGGCTGAACGGGGACGGCTTTTTGACCCTGCGTGTGTGATCCGTGATCGATGACCGACGAGGGCGGAGAGGGGTTCTCACGACGGTCGCTGCTGCGGGCGACGGGCGACACGCTGCTCGTCGCGGGTGCAGTCGGCGGCGCGCTGGGGCTCCACGGCCACACCCGCGGAGACGGTGACGACGAGTCGGTCGTGGTCAACGTCGGCTACACGACCCGCGTCGAGACGGGATCGCTGTCCTCTATCGCCGAGCGCGTCCTTCGGCGGTACGGCTTCCGGGCGCTCAGTCTGCGCGTGCCCGGCGACCGTGTCGACGACCTCCGGCGCAGACCGGGCGTCGAGTACGTCGAACCGGACGTGACGATGCACGCGCTGGACGACACCCCCGGGAGCGGGGCGGCACAGTACGACCCCGACGCGAAGGAGTGTCTCCCCTGGGGGGTCGACCGAACCGACGCCGACGTGGCCCACGAGAACGGCTACACCGGCGACGGCGCCGACGTCGCCGTCGTCGACACCGGTATCGACGCCAACCACGACGACCTGCCCAACCTCGGTGAGGGGAAGGGTATCGTCGAGTCCGGCGGCGACGAACCGTGGGACGACGACGCCGGTCACGGCACCCACTGTGCGGGCATCGTCGGCGCCGACGGCGACATACAGGGCGTCGCGCCCGACGCGACGCTGCACGCGGTGAAGGTGCTCGACGGCCGCGGCGCCGGCTCCGCGAGCGACATCGCCGCCGGTATCGAGTGGGTCGCCGACCAGGGGTACGACGTCTGCTCGCTGTCGCTTGGCTCCCGGCGGCGCGCCCGCGTCGTCGCCGAGGCCTGCTCGTACGCCGCAAGCGAGGGCGTGCTCGTGGTCGCCGCCGCGGGCAACTACGGTCCCTGCTCGGACTGCGTGGGCTACCCCGCCGCCGAGGACGAGGTCGTCGCCGTCTCCGCGACCAGCGACGACGACTCTCTGGCGCGCTTCTCCTCGACGGGGCCGGAGGTGGGGATCGCCGCCCCCGGCGAGAGCGTCTACTCCACGACCCCGGGCAGCCACGGCAAGAAGTCCGGCACCTCGATGGCCTGCCCGCACGTCTCCGGCGCCGGCGCCCTGCTGGCCGCCGAGGGCACCGAGGGCGAGGACGCCCGCGAGACGCTGGGCGAGACCGCCGAGGACATCGGGCTGGACGACACCGACTCCGGCGCGGGCCTGCTCGACGCCGCCGCCGCCGTCGGCCTCGACTCGGGCGACGACGGCACCGGTACCTGTTGAGCCTCCCGCTCCTCGCCACCCCGTCACGCGTCCGCCGACCCGTCGACCGTCGAGCGCCCGAGCGCGTACGCCGCCGTCCCGAGGACCGCGACGGTGAGCCCGTACGCGACCGTCATCGCGACCGCGACGAGCGGCCACGCCCCTCCCGCCACACGGGACGCGAGAAACGCCGACAGCGCGACAAACGGCAGGAAGACTGTCCACAGAACCGCGTACTCCCGCCCCTCCCCGACGCGACCATCCGCCGACGGGTCCGTCCGGGTCGTCCCCGATGTCGGCGCGTTTGCCGCCCGCAACTGACCGTACACGGCGAACAGCGCCAGTTGCACCGGCAACACGACGACGCCCCACGTGACCGAGTTCGGGCCGACGGTCATCGCCTCGGCGAGGGCGTGCGCGGCGACACCGGTCACCAGCCCGACGCCGACCGTGGCGACCGCCGTCCGGCCCGCGTCACGACCGTCGAGGAGCGCGACCACGGGGAGCCCAAGCAACGCGACACCGACCGTAACGGGGAACCCACGGAACGCGTTGTACGGCCCCGTGAACGAGTGGACGGCACCGAGGACGGTCACACCCACCGCGGCGGTCGCGGCGGCGGGCCACCGAGCGTCCCACGCCGCCGGCCGGTCGCCGAGCACGGCACAGCCCCCGAGCCCCGCGGCCACGAACGGGGTCGACAGCGACAGGAGGAACGCGAACGGTCCGATCGACCCGGGGAGCACGTCGGCCACTCGGCCGTGTCTGGAAAGTGTCTTGTGTCGGCCGGCGTGGACTCCCCGCCCGGCGTGACGGCTGAGGAACACGTACCCTCAAGAGGCCCCACGCCGAAGGCCCGGTATGAGCCTTGAAGGCACCCTCGACGTGACCGTTGACGACGGCGTCACCTTCGAGTTCGCCGTGCACAACGCCGGCGACGACGCCGTCGACATGCAGTTTTCCGACGCCCAGACGTTCGACGTGGCCGTCGAGCGCGCCGACACCGGCGACGAGGTGTGGCGCTTCTCGCACGGCATGATGTTCGCACAGATGCTCCAGGAGGAGACTCTCCCTCCAGGTGAGACCGAGGAGTTCGAGGCCACCTGGGACGACCCCGACCCCGGCCAGTACCACGCTCACGGCACCCTGGCGGCGACGAACGTCTCCTGCGACGCCGAGGCCTCGTTCACGGTCTGACCCCCGTCGATCCGGGGTTCAGGCCAGGCCGTGCTCCGCCCGCAACTCGGGGATCAACTCGCGGGCACCCCGCCGGACCGCCTCGTCGCTGGTGTGCTCGGGGTCGAACCCCAGGTCGGTTAGTTTCTCGATCGACAGCCGCATCTTCGGCACGTCGCCGACCCAGCCGCGGTCGCCGCCGGTGTACTCCCGCTCGGGGTCGACGCCCATCTCCTCGGCGACGATGTCGGCGATGCGGTCCACCGAGGTCGTGGTGTGCGTGCCGAGGTTGTACACGTTGTACTGGTCGTCGGCGTGCTCGACGACGTGCTCCATCGCGGCCACGCAGTCCGAGACGTGCATGTAGGACTTCTCCTGGCGACCGTTCCCGAGGATCGTCAGCCGCTCCGGATCGTCTATGAGTTTCTCGACGAAGTCGGGGACGACGTTGCCCCGCTGCCCCGGCCCGACGATGTTGGCGAAGCGCACCACCCACGACTGCACGCCGTAGGCGTTGGCGTACGTCGACACCAGTCCCTCGTCGGCGAGTTTCGCGACGCCGTACTCGCTTATCGGCTCCAGCGGGCCGTAGTCCTCCGGCGTCGGCCGTGGTGCCTCGCCGTACACCGTCGAGGACGACGTGAAGAGAAAGCCGTCGAGGTCGACCTCCTCGGCGCGTTCGAGCAGGGTGTACGTCATCGCAGTGTTGCGCTCGACGAGTTCGCGGTCGTCCGGGAAGTCGACGTCCGAGATGGCCGCGAGGTGAAAGACGACATCGGTCTCGGGGGTGAGCACCTCGCGAACGACTTCGGGGTCGGTCACGTCGCCCTCGACGAACACGGCGCCGTCGGGGACCCGCTCCCGTTTCCCGTACGAGAGGTCGTCCACCACGCGCACCTCGTTGTCGGCGAGGAGTCGCTCGACGAGCGCCGACCCGACGAGGCCCGCGCCGCCGGTGACGAGTACGCTCCGGTCGGTCAGGTCCATGTCCGGCGCTCACCCGGCGCGGGAAAGTGCCTTCCGGTCGCCGGTCGCCGGTCGCCGCCGGGTGGCCGTGTGTCGCCGCTGCACGCCACGGGAACCTATTCACGGGTGGCACTCCCAGTCCCGGTGTGCCCCTGACGCCGCTCGTCGCGCTGCCCGCCGAGGTCGGTGGGCTGGCGCCCGTGACGGTACTGCTGGTGTTCGGCGTGGTCGCCGTCGGCGGCCTGGTGAAGGGACTCGCCGGCTTCGGCTACGCGGTCGCCTCGACGGCGGTGCTCGCGACGCTTCTCTCGCCCACCGTCGCCGTGACGCTGATGATCGTCCCGACGATGGCGGCGAACCTCGCGCTGGTGCGGGAACTCGACCGCGAGGAACTGTCGACCTGCGCACGACGGTTCGCCCCGTTCGTCCTCGCCGCCGGTCTGGGCACGCTCGCCGGGATGGCACTGCTCGATCGGGTGCCCGCCCGCTCACTAGCGGTCGGGCTCGGCGTGTTCACGCTCGCCTACGTCGTCCTGAAGCAGGACCGCGTGCCCGTCCCCGGCGAGACGTGGCTCCGTGACCGCTGTCTCGTCCGCGGCCGCGCCGCGGCGGTAGGCGTCGGTTTCGTCTCGGGACTCGTGTTCGGCGGCTCGAACGTCGGCGTGCAGGTCGTCGCCTACCTCGACGCCCTCGATCTCGACCGGTCGACGTTCGTCGGCGTGCTGTCGATGGTGCTCGTGGGGCTGTCGGTCGTTCGCGTCGGCGCCGCCGCGGGACTGGGACTGTACGAGGGTGGTGGCCTGCTGGCGGTGTCGCTGGTCGCCGCCGTCCCCGGACTCGTCGGCGTCGCCGTCGGCGGGCGCATCCGGAAGCGCCTGTCGCCGGCCACGGTCGAGACCGCCGTGCTCGTCCTGCTCGCCGTCATCGCCGCCCGCCTGCTCTCGAAGGGGCTGGGCGTCTGACCCGTGTGGTGTCGGTGACGAAAGGTCAAGGGGCGTCGTCTCGAACCGTGGACATGGGCAGTCCACGCCCCGCAGACGAGCAGGTGGCGGTCGTGGTCGACCGCCTCCGCGAGGAGTACCCCGACACGACGATCGACCTGAACTTCTCGTCGCGACTCGAACTGCTGATCGCCGTGATCCTCTCCGCGCAGTGTACCGACCAGCGGGTGAACTCCGTCACGGCGGACCTGTTCGAGACGTACGACGGCGCCGCCGACTACGCCGCCGTCGACCGGGACGAACTGGCGAGCGACATCGACTCCGTCACCTACTACAACAACAAAGCCGGCTACATCCAGGGCGCCTGCGAGCGCATCGTCGAGGAGCACGACGGCGAGGTACCCGACTCCATGTCGGCGCTGACCGATCTTCCAGGTGTGGGCCGCAAGACCGCGAACGTCGTCCTCCAGCACGCCTACGACCTCGCGGAGGGCGTCGTCGTCGACACGCACGTCCAGCGGCTCACCCGCCGCCTGGGGATCACCGAGGAGAAGCGCCCGGCGGCCATCGAGCAGGAGTTGCTGCCGCTGGTTCCCGAGGCCGACCGCAAGGAGTTCACCCACCTGCTCATCGACCACGGGCGGGCCGTCTGCTCGGCGCGCAACCCCGACTGTGAGGGGTGTGTGCTTGAGGACGTCTGTCCATCCTCGAAACTTGACGGCGAGGTGGACCTCGCCAGCGGCGAGGCGTGGGAGTGACCGCGATCCGACAGGCACTTTCCGCGCCAGTCGCTCGCTGAATCTCCCCATGGACGACGCAGGCGACGACCGCACCTGGCGTGACGTTCGCCCGCAGGTGCTCGGCGTCCCGGCCCGCACGCGCGCTGGCGAACCGCTGGACACGCCCGCGGCCGACGACGCGGAGGTGCTCGTGGAGTGGTACGACCTGGACGAGCGGTTCGCCCGGCCACTCGGTGGCGGCGTCCACTTCGGCGAGGGGACCGCGACCGCCGTCCGCCGGGAGTTCGCCGAGGAGACCGGCCACGAGGTCCGGGTGACCGACCGCCTCGGGGTCGTCGAGAACGTCTTCCGTCTGGCGGGGGAGCGCCACCACGAACTCACCGTCGTCTACGCGGTGCGGTTCCGTGACCCGGCGGTCTACGAGCGTGACTCACTGACGGTCACGGAGGGCCACGGCGCCGAGCGGACGGCCTCCTGGCACCCGCTCGCGGCCCTGCGGGAGCGACCGGAGCCGCTGTACCCCGAGCGGCTTCACCGGTTGCTCACGGGCGACAGCGACCACCTGTTGCCCGTCGAGGGGGGCGACGGGGCGTGACCGACGCCTACAGCGCGGGGTAGACGTACCGCAGCACGTAGCGCGCGACGCCGACCAGGTAGGCGAGGATCCAGAAGACGACGTAACCGAACACGCCCACCCGCAGGCGCTTGCGCCAGGCGTCGGCGTTCTCGTGGAGGTCCGACAGCGCCACGTCGCGCTCGGGGTCGTCGTACAGGCCGTGCTGGCGCTTGGCCTGGACGATGCGGACGATGCCGGTCAGGCCGAACGCGAGCAGGGCGTACGCCTGCAGGCCGAGAAAGGCGTGGACGGCGGCCAGGCCCTCGCCGACCTGCTGGAGCAGGCGGGGGACCATCCAGGTGACCAGCGGCACCGTGGTCAGCGCCAGCCCCGTGAGGATGAACTTCAGGTGGTGGACCAGCGTGTTCCAGGTGACGGTCTCGGCGTCGATCATTATCCAGGCGCCGTACAGGAAGAAGGGCAGACTCAGGGTCACCGACACGAGGACGACGGTCGCGACCAGGGTCGGCGACGCCATACCGGGGCGTCGGGTGTCGACGCACAAGTGTCCCGCGGGTCGTCACGCCGGGCGGGCGCCGCCCCGGGTCCACGGCGCGGGACGGAACCCCTAAGCCCGTCCTCGCCGAACGTCGGGGCGATGGCGGACCAGCCCTCCGGGTCTGACGCCGACGCCGACGGCGGGCCGGCGCCGGAGGCGGTCGAGCAGCGGTACGACTTCGAGGAGTTCGGCCCCCGGCAGATGCGCGAGATGTCGCCCGAGGAGTGGGACGCCGCCTTCGACCCGGAGACGTGGATAACGGGCGACCGCCTGCTCGATCGGGTGGCCGGTGAGTTGCGCGCCCGGGTCGCCACGCGGGACGTGTTCGCGGTCGTCGAGGAGGTCCACGAGGACGGCGAGCGCCGGCTTATCGCCTACGACGACGAGGGGTACGCGCTGGTGTACCCGGACGGCACCGTCGAGGGGGTCGGCACCGTGCTGCGGGACGTGAAGCCGACGGTCGCGCTGTGTTCGATGGACAGTTACGAGCCGAGCGATGGCCCCGAGGACGGCGCCCTGCTTCCCGAACCGGGCAGCGTCCCCGAGCAGAGCGGCGAGTTCGGTAACCTCATGATCCAGGTGACCGCGGCGACGTTTCTGGTCGCGGGCCTGGCGCTCGTCCTCGCCTGGCCGGTCGCCGGCCTGTCGGTGCTCGCCGCGGCGGTCGGGCTGTTCCTGCTCGTGCCGATCGGTGCCTTCCTGTTTCTGACCGTCGCGAACGCCCGCCTCTCCGATCGCTTCCGCGCCGAGGAGTACCGCGAGCGGCTCCGGGCGATCGGCCTGGAGGACGGCGAGCGCCCCGACTTCCTCCCGCTCGCCGGCGACGAGGTGGTCCGGTCCGCCCCGCCCCGGCCTGACGACGAGGACGCGGCCGACCCCGAGAACGGGGGCGACGACGGCGACGAGGACTGAACGGCCAGGACCGCCCGACTGAACCGGCATCGAGACGTTCAAGTACGTTCGGACCCACCGTTCGGGGCATGAGACGCCGGGAGTTCGTCGCGACGGCCGGTGGGGCGATGGCGGCACTCGGAGCGGCGAGTCCGGCGGCCGCACAGGAGGAACGGCCGGACTTCGGCGGCTACATCAGCGGCGCCAACGGTGGCTCGTACGCCGACATGCGCGGCCAGTCGGCGGTGACGGTCGAGGTGGGTGCCGGCGGGCAGGGGCTGGCGTTCGCGCCGACGGGGCTGTGGATCGACCCCGGCACGACGGTCACCTTCGAGTGGACCGGCAACGGCGGCGGTCACAACGTCGTCCCCGACGAGATTCCCGACGGGAGCGACTGGAGCGGCCAGGAAGAGACCACGAGCGAGAGCGGGTTCACCCACGAGTTCACCTTCGAGACCGGCGGCGTGTACACGTACTTTTGCCAGCCCCACCGGCAGTTGAACATGCTCGGGGCGATCGCCGTCGGCGGGGACGTGCCGACCGTCCAGGTCGGTGGCGGTGGCGAGAGCGGTCCCGTCGACCCGGAGGAGATGGGCGTGCCGATCCAGGCACACTTCGTCGGGATCGCCACGATCCTCGCCATCGTGGTCAGCCTGGTGTTCACGTTCTACGTCCTGAAGTACGGTGAGTCGGCCCACTCAAGCAGTCCCAACCGATAATGTCAACCAGAGGCTCCACCTACGGCGACATCCACCGGTACGAACCGGCCCGCGAGAGCACCACGGCGGCGATCGCCATCGCCGTGCTGACGATCATCGAGGTCGTGTTCGTCGGTCTGTTCACCTGGGGGCTGATCACTGGGTGGGGAACCGACGAGATCGGCAACATGTTCCTCGGGTTCCTGATGGCGATGATCTTCGTCGACCTCGCCTTTATCCTGCTGCTGTACCGCAAGGAGTTCCTCCCCGACGTGATGATAGTGAAAAAGCGCCGCCGCAAGTGGGAGGACCTGTACATCCGCGAGGACGAGGTCGACGGCAACCAGTTGAGCGCCGGCGAGGTGTGGGACCACGTCAAGCGGGGTATCTACCCCTACTACGAGCGATGACCGACGACAAGTACCCGGTCGACTCCGACCGCCGGCGCTTCGTCAAGGGCGTGGTCGGCGGCTCCGTGCTGATGGGGGTCGGTACGACCGCCTCGGCGGCGGTGGACACGCTCACCTCGCCCAGCGGCGAGGGTGGCGGACTGGTCAACTTCAAGGCGATCGAGTTGCTCGACGGCCCCGCCCCGCGCGGGATGCCCCAGATCCCCGTCGAGGTGGACGACGAGGGGTACCTCCGCGGGGTGTGGCCCGAGGTGACGACCGAGACCCAGGCGGGTCGGGAGGTCACCCTGGCGAAAAGCGAGAACTTCCGGGGCTCCGGCGTCACGTACCGCGGCGACTGGTTCCAGTACTGTGGCGTCCAGACGTACCCCGGCGTCGCGCCCGCGGCCGCCGAGGAGAGCGACGAGATAACGAACTACTTCCGGTACGCCTCCGGAACGGGGTGGCTCGAGGAGGTCGGCAAGGAGGCGGGTGACCGGATCCACGTCGAGGACTTCGAGGACTACGCCGAGTGGACGAACGACTTCGGCTCGCCCGGCACCGGCAAACCCGCCGCCGGCAGCTGGCGCTCCGAGGGGTTAGAGCCCTCGGAGACGATGCCGGTCGAGGTGATCCGCAGTCCCATCGTCGAGGACGCCGTCGCCGACGCCGCCGACGACTCCTGGCTGGCCGCCTCCACCGACCGGGGCTTCATCGCCCACCTCAACAAGTGCACGCACTTCTGCTGTGTGCCGGGGTTCAAGTCGAGCAACTTCCAGGGGGCCGTCTCGGCGACCGACAGGATTTACTGTCAGTGCCACCAGTCGATATACGACCCGTTCAGCATCGTGGACAAGTCGTTCACCGCACTCCCGCGACCGGACTGATGAGCTTGGAAAAACCCGAGGAACACGACCACCGCGGCTGGATGAAGAAGAAGGACCTCACGTCCGTCGAGCAGGCGTACCTGTTCACGCTGATGTGGCTCGACAAGCGGCTCCGGGTCGTGGACTACCTCGAGTTGCTGGAGAACCTCTACTACAAGATCAACCTCCAGATGCCGAAGTCACACACCGAGCAGTACGACCTCGACAACAAGTTCTGGTACTGGTACCCGCTGTACTCGCTCGGGTTCTTCTCGACGCTTTCCTACGTGGTGGCGGCGATCTCCGGGGCGCTTCTGAGCTTCTACTACGCCCCCTCGGCCGCCTCGGCGACGTGTAACGGCATCGAGGCCACGGGGGCGTACTGCTCTATCACGTTCATCATGACCGATCTCAACTTCGGGTACATGCTGCGGTCGATCCACCGCTGGAGCGCCCAGGTGATGGTCGCCGCCGTCTTCCTGCACATGCTCCGTGTGTACTTCACGGGCGCGTACAAGGAGCCCCGCGAGCTCAACTGGCTCATCGGCATCGTGCTCATCTCGCTGACGCTTTTCTTCGGCTACTCCGGCTACCTGCTGCCGTGGGACCAGCTGGCCTTCTGGGCGGGCCAGATCGGCGTCGAGATGGCGCTGTCGGTGCCACTCGCGGGTGAGTGGGCCGCCCAACTCGTCTTCGGCGGCTTCTCGCTGGGACAGGCCACGCTGCAGCGGATGTACATCATCCACGTGTTCTTCCTGCCGCTCGTGGTGACGACGCTCATCGCCATCCACATCGGTATCGTCTGGATGCAGGGCATCGCGGAACCCCACTGACAATGACGGAGGACACCACCACCGACGCCGACGACGGACCGGACCGCCAGCGCGAGCGCGAGGTCGCCACCGACGGCGGCGACTCCCCGGAGGAGCCGGTCCCCGAGGAGCAACCCGCCACGGACGGCGGCGGTGGCGGCGGCATCGTCCCGCCGGACGACGAGGTGCCCACCTGGCGCGAGCGCAAGGAGCGCACCCAGGGGCTCTCCCGGCTTACCTACGAGTACTTCGAGCGTGCTCGCCGGGAGGACCAGGACCTGCGCCAGGCCTCGGACTACGTCGAGCGGGACGTGCTCGGCTTCCCGACCTGGCCCCACGAGACGGTCCGCAAC
>CAYODS010000017.1:24753-30967 GCA_964402765.1 uncultured Halobacteriales archaeon | reverse complement strand
CAACGCGCGAGGGACGAACGAGCGACCATCGGGAGCGAGTGAGGAGGCTGGGGAGGTGCGAGGCGGCGGTCGCGGCGGGCGGGACTGAAAGGGGCCGCCCCGGTGCGGGCGCGTCACGACGCAAGCACCGCAGGGAGCGAAGCGACCGAGGAGCGCAGCGAGTGAGGGGCCCGCACCGGGGCGGGGGCTTTCTGGGCCGTCTCCTCGGCGGCACCACCGAGTGAGAGCACCGTGGCGGGGGCTTTCCGGGTCCCCACAACAGCAGCACGAACTGAGAGCAGCGCGGGGGGCTGTCTTGGCCGTTCTACTGCCGGTGACGACACCTGAGACGCGAGTCGAGTGAAACGGTCCGAAGGTCTATGTAGGCCGGGCGGTTACCGGCCGACAGATGCACCCACACCACAGCCTCGGCGACGTCCTCGTGGCCTCCCTGGTGTGTCTCGCGCCGTCGATCCTGCTGGTGGCGCTGTCGCTGTCGACGCTGGGGACACTCGTCGCGCTCGGGGCTGGCGGGGCGGCACTGCTGCGTCGGGCGCCGACCGAGCGGTGGTTCGAGAGCAGCGAGCCGGTCCGCCTGTGACTCACTCCGTGTAGGTCGGGCGGCGCTCGTACTCGATGGGGTCCTCGACGCCGGCCTCCTGGAACGCCTTCAGCCGGTAGGCGCAGGCGTCACAGGTGCCACAGGCAGGCGTGTCGCTCCGGTAGCACGACCACGTGATCTCGTAGGGCACGCCCAACTCGCGGCCCGTCTCGACGATCTCCGTCTTCGAGTAGTCGACGAACGGCGCCCGGAGGTCGATCTCGGTCTCGGGGCGCGTGCCGACCTCGACGACGGACTGGAAGGCGTCGAAGAACTCCGGGCGACAGTCGGGGTAGCCGGAGTAGTCCTCGCTGTGGGCGCCGATGTACACCGCCTCGCAGTCGTTGGCCTCGGCGTAGGAGACGGCCATCGACAGCAGGTTGGCGTTGCGGAAGGGGACGTAGGAGGCGGGGATCTCGTCGCTGTCCAGGTCGGCGTCGCCGATCTCGACGTCGTCGTCGGTGAGACTGGAGGCGCCGATGCGGGCGAGGTGTTCGGTCTCGACGTGCAGGAAGTCCGCGGCGTCGAGTCGGTCGGCCTGGCGCCGGGCGCGGTCGAACTCCACGTCCTCGGTGTCCTGGCCGTAGGAGGCGTGCAGCAGGTACAGGTCGTGCCCGGCCTCGCGGGCGAGGTGGGCCGCCGTCGCGCTGTCCATCCCGCCGGAGACGAGCACGACCGCACCGGCGTCGTCGGTCATACGACCACTCGCGGCGCTCGGGTCTTGTGTACGTCGGTTCCGTGCCGTCGATCGGTGGGGTGGCCCGGTCACCGCGGGCGGGCACCGCCGTCAGGTGCCGGGCGCGTCGTTCCAGACATCGACGTGGATACGGGGGGTGTAGCGGTAGCCGTACGCCGTCGCCAGGCGGGCGACCCGCTCGCGGGTCTCGTCCAGGCGCTCGCGGGTGGCGCCCTCCGGCATCAACAGCACGTCCTCGTCGCGCACCGCCGTCGCCGCGACGCCGCGGAGTCGGGTCACCAGGTCCTCGATCTCCGGCATGTCGCTCTCGTCGGTGACGACGAACTTCAACTGGAAGGGGTAGTCCTCCACGAGGCGGGCCAGGGCGTCGACGTCGATCCGCCGCTCGTCGTGGCGCTGTGCCCACTCGCCCGCCTCCGAGGCCCGTGGCGCCTCGCTCCTCGGATCGCGCTCGGCGGTGGGGGTGGAACTGGCGAGTTTCGGGCTGACGCTGGCGAGGTCGATGGCGGCGTCGCGGTGGATCGTGCCGTTCGTCTCGACGGTGGTGTGGTAGCCGCGGTCCGTGAGTTCGGAGAGCAGCACCTCGATCTCGTCGTGGACCATCGGCTCGCCGCCGGTGACGACGACGTGGTCGGCGTCGTGCTCGGCGACGCGCTCGACGACCTCCGCGACCGACAGCCAGGCGTGGGTCGGCTCCCAGGAGGTGTGGTAGGAGTCACAGAACCAGCACCGGAGGTTACAGCCACTCGTGCGGACGAAGGTGGAGGGGACACCCGCGAGTTTTCCCTCGCCCTGCAGGGAGTGGAACAGTTCGTTCACCGGCAGCGCGGGGCCGTCGGGAGCGTCCTCGGCCTCGCTCTCGGTGTCCGGTCGCAGGTCGGGGTCGGCGTCGACGGGCATCTACCTGGGTGGGGCCGCCGAGAGTTCCCGCGTCTCGCGCACCTCGGCGCGGACCGACTCGACGGTGTCGGGCAGTGCCTCGGCGAGTCGCCGTTCGAGCACCCGGCCCATCACCTCCGCGGTCGGCGGGTGATCGAGGACGACGACGCCGTCTGCGTCGCCGGCCCGCTCGAACGCCTCGACGAGCGGGTCGCCGCGTTCGAGCAGGAACCGGTGGTCCCACTCGTCGATCACGGCGGTCACGTCGCCCTTGTCGGCGACCCACCCCGCCTCGGTGAGCCGACCGACGACCTCGACCGTCACCTCGTAGTTGTGGCCGTGGGGTCGCGAGCACTTGCCGTCGTGCTCCAGGATGCGGTGGCCGGTGCTGATGCGGATCGGGCGGTCCTCGCCGACCCGCAGCGTCCGGCGGCTGCCGATCACGTCGGCGTCGGCCCCGACCCCGCCGCCGGCGTCGGACCCGGCGCTCGCGTCGGTACGTCCGTCCGCGTCGGGGCCAGTGTCGCTCATGGCCCACACTCGCGTCCCGCCCGGCATAAGCCCACTGACCCCGGCGCCAGTCCTTTCAGCGGGGCCGTCGAGGGCTGAGTGTGAGCGAAGACGCCGACACCGGGTCAGAGGGAGAGGAGAACGTCCTCGGCGAGCCGCTGGCGCCGTGTAGCCTGGACCCGGAGACGGGGTACCTGCGGGACGGCCACTGCCGGCACCTCCGTCGCGACCCCGGTCGCCACGAGGTGTGTGCCGTCGTCACCGAGGAGTTCCTCTCGTTCAGCCGCGAACGGGGCAACGATCTGGTCACCCCCCGGCCCGAGTTGGGGTTTCCGGGGCTGGAGCCGGGTGACCGCTGGTGTCTCTGCGTGCCCCGGTGGGTGGAGGCACTGGAGGCCGGCCACGCCCCGCCGGTCGTGCTCAGTGCGACGAACGAGGCCGTCCTCGACGAGGTGGGCCGCGAGACGCTGCTGGCGCACGCACACGGAGAGACGGACTGACCGGGACCACGGCGAGCCGGAACCGCGGAGTTTAGACCCGGGTGGGCCCTGGCGGTGGTATGGACGCACTCGACGAAGAGACGGTGCCCGAGCACGCCCGTCAGATCAAGCGAGAGGCCCGCGCGTTCGCCGAGGAGCACATCGAGCCGGTCGCCGCCGAGCAGTACGCGGCCGGCGACTACCCCTGGGCGGTGCTGGAGGCCGCCCAGGACGCCGGGCTCGTCGGCGCCGACATCGCCGAGGAGTACGGCGGTCGCGGCCTGGACCTGCCCCAGCGGCTCGCGCTCATCGAGGAACTGTTCCGTGCCGACGGCGGTATCGGCCTGACGATCCAGCTCGCCTCCTTCGCGGCCGAGGCAGTCGAGGCCTTCGGCACCGAGAAGCAGCGCGAGCGCTTCCTCCGACCCGTGGCGGAGGGCGAGCAAATAAGCGGCGTCGGCGCCTCGGAGCCACAGACCGGCTCCGACCTCGCGGGGATGCAGGCCACCGCCGACCGGGAGGGCGACGGCTACGTGCTCAACGGCGAGAAGTACTGGGTGTCGAACGGCGTCGAGGCCGACTGGGTACTTCTGTACGCCCGCACCGGCGAGGGCGAGGACCGCCACGGCAACCACTCCCTCTTCGCGGTGCCGACCGACACCGACGGCTACGACGCCGAGCACATCCCCGAGAAGATGGGCCTGCGCGCCTCGAAACAGGGCCACGTCTTCCTCGATGACTGTTACGTCCCCGCCGAGAACCGCATCGGCGAGGAGGGCGAGGGCTTTCGCATCCTGGCGCGCTTTTTCAACCCCAACCGCGTCATCGTCGCCGGCCACGCCCTGGGCCCGGCGGCGGCGGCCATCGAGGAGGCCTGGGAGTTCGTCCACGACCGCGAGGCGTTCGAGCAGTCCGTCTCGGAGTTCCAGTCCGTCCAGCACGACCTCGCGGACATGATCACCGACTTCGAGGCGTCACGGGCGCTCGCCTACGAGGCCGCCGACCGCGTCGAGCGTGACCCCTACGCCGGTCGGTGGGCGTCGATGGCGAAACTGCACGCCAGCGAGACCGCCCTCGACGTCACCGAGACGGCCATGCAGTTGCACGGCGGCCGCTCCATCCTCAACGAGCGGAAGGTGTCGCGGGTCTACCGCGACGTCCACATCACCCGGGTGTACGAGGGCTCCAACGAGGTCCAGCGCAACGTCATCTACAAGCAGGCCCGCTCGGCAGCAGAGAGCGGGACCGACGCCGACCCCGACGCGGACGCCCCCGAACCGGGGGCCGCCGACGACGACTGACCGGCCCACGGCGGCACAACCCACTTGATTGCGGGGCCCCGACCGACGGTGTGACGCTGGAACTGGACACGGCGGCGGACCCCGACCGGCTCGCGACGGCGTTGCCGCCCGCGCCGGGGGGCACCGAGTGGCGCCGCACCGACGACGGCACGACCGTCGAGTACCGGCTGCCCGACCCGGAGAGTCCCTGCACCGCGGCGAAGGTGACCGTGCGGCCGGACCCGCTGAGCGAGGCGGCGGTCCGCGTGGACCGCACCCGGGGGTGTTCGGGCGCGGGTACCACGAGACACGACGACGTGGCAGGGGCGGTCGCGGCGGTGCGGGCGGCGCTCGAGGACGCCGACGCGGACTGAGTCAGCCGGGGCGCCAGCGCCCGCCGAGTTCGTCGCGCTGGTAGTCCTGGTAGGAGCCGTCCTCGAAGACGGTGACCCGGCCGGTCTCCTCGCTGACGGTGACGGCGGCGAGCACCTCCTCGCGGGCGGAGGCCTCGGCGGCGCTGCGGTGTTTCGTCCCCATCCAGGGGGCGGTGGCGATCCGGTCGTGGCGCTCGACCTCGTCGTCGTCGGGGCTGCGCACGCGGACCATCTGCTCCTGGATGGTGCCGTCGGTCGTGACGACGACGGCACCGTCGCGGTGCAGCGCCACCTGGCGGGCCGCATCGAGAAAGTCCTCCTCGGACTCGGTTACCACGCGACAGGTCTCGACCGGCCAGCGGTTCCCGCCGAGCGGGTCGACGAAGGAGCCCACGTCCGCGTCGGCGACGACCAGAAAGTACAGGCTGGGCCCGCTGACGTAGCGGTCGTCCCAGCGGTCGAACTCGACGCTCAGGCTCTCGGCGACGTAGCGGAGCTTGTCGGTGAGGTCGGCGACGGTGGCGTACTCCGCCCGCAGCGACTCCTCGGTCACGACACCCACCTCTCGTGGGACTGGCGGGTCGGGTCCGACTCCTCGTCCGTGGCGTCGGCGGAGCGCGTGTCGGGCCGCGTCTCGGTCTCTGTCTCGGTCGCCCGCCACGGGTGCCCGAGTTCGTCGTGCTCGTAACTGCGGTACTCGCCGTCACGGAACACGACGACGCGGCCGCTCTCCTCGCTGAGCGTGACCGTCGCCAGGACCTCCTCGTGGTCCGATACCTCCAGGGCGCTGAGGTGTTTCGCACTCATCCAGTCGGGGTAGTCGCCGTTGACGAGTTCGCGGTCGCCGAGCGTGCGCACGCGGACCATCTGTTCCTGGATGGTGCCGTCGGCGGTGACGACGACGGCGCCGTCCCGCTCGAAGGCCACCGTCCGGGCCGCCTCGACGACCGCCGAGAGGTCCGCCCCCACGTCACGGGCCTGATCGACCGGCCAGGTGTTGCTGCCCAGCGGGTCGGCGTACGGGTCGAACCGCACCCCGGAGGCGACGACGAAGTAGAGACTCGGGCCGCGGACGTACTCGTCGTCCCAGTGATCGAAGCCGAGACTCACCTCCTCGGCGACGTACGTCAGCAGGTCCGTCAGTCGGTCCGTCGTCGCGAACTCGGCTCGCACGGGCGCTGTCTCACCATGGCAGACTCACAGCGTGGACCCACATAGTCCTGTCCCTCGTGTCACGCACGCTATCCGAGCAGACGCCGGGGAACGCGGAGCGGACGCCGCGGTACGTTCTGTTCACCCGTCAGTGTCGCGGAAACGACACGTCACCTGTCATGCACCGGGCGGCGACCGCGGGCGGTCACCGCTTGCCCAGGGCCACCTCGAAGACCCGCTGGGTGCGCTCGTACCCCTCGTTG
>CAYODS010000017.1:0-24743 GCA_964402765.1 uncultured Halobacteriales archaeon | reverse complement strand
CTGCTGTAGAGGGAACACGGTTCCCGCCTCCTCCCGTCGTCACCGCCGAGCGGCCGCTCTGGCGGCCTCAGCGCTTCCCCAGCGCCCGCTCGAACGTCCGCTGGGCGCGCTCGTACCCCTCGTTGCGGTCGACGATGGGGTGGTGGTAGTCCGGGGCGAGGTCCTCGCGCTCACTCCGCGAGAGGGTGGGCCAGTCGACCACCTCGTCGGCGGGCACGTCCCGCAGCTCGGGGACGTAGTGCGTGACGAAGGTCGCGCCGTCGTCGTACTTCGACATCTGGCTGACGGGGTCGAAGATGCGCACGTCGACGCTGTCGGTGCCTGTGGAGGCGGTCCACTGCCAGTTGCCGAAGTTCGAGGCCGTGTCGTGGTCCACGAGTTGTTTCGTGAAGTACCGCGCCCCCCGGCGCCAGTCGATCAGGAGGTCCTTCGTGAGGAAGGAGGCGACCACCTGGCGGGGGCGGTTGTGGACGTACCCCTCCTCTTCGAGTTGGCGCATCCCGGCGTCGACCAGCGGGTAGCCCGTCTCGCCGCGGGTCCACGCCTCGAAGTCCGCGTCGGCCTCGGGACCGTCACGCCAGGCGATCTCGTTGGGGAACTGCTTGTAGTTCTCGACGTGCAGGCGGGGGTTGTGGTACAGCAGGTGGTAGTTCTGCTCGCGCCAGGACAGCTCGTAGCGGTACTTGTCGACGTTCTTGCGCTCCCGGCCCGTGGCAGACTCGTACGCCTCGGAGGCGTCGCGCCACACCTCCCGGATCCCGATCATCCCGGCGGCGAGGTAGGGTGACATCCGGGAGACGGCCAGCGTGGGCCGCTCGACGGCGGCGGGCAGGTCGTCGCGAGTGTCGTTGTACGACCAGATCCCCTCGTCCAGGAAGCGGTCGAGTCGGGCGCGGGCCGCCTCGTACCCGGCGTCGGGCAGGTCGATGTTCACCTCGGGCACGGGCGGGGTCTTGTCGTCGTCCACGTCGACCAGGCGGTCGTCGGGCGCCGGGAACGGGGCGTCCTTGCGCTCGCGCTGCCAGTCGTCGTGGAAGCGGGAGTGGTTCTCGTAGCGCTCCTCCAGTCGACCGGGATCGACGAGGACCAGGTCGGTGACACCCTTCGCGTCGACGGTGCGTTCGAGGGCGTGCTGGCGGTTGCGCCGGGCCGCGGAGTAGTCCTCGTTGTAGTAGACGCGGTCGGCGTCCAGCGAGTCGACCAGCCCCGCCAGGGTCTCGACGGTGTCGCCCGCCCGGACGAGCAGGTCACCGCCGCGCTCGCGGTACGCCTCCTTCAGGCGGCGCACGCCCCGCAGCAGAAAGGCCCGCTGTCGCGGGCCGAACGACCGCAGGCGGTCGGTGTCGTACACGTACACCGGGACCACGTCGTCGTCGCGGGCGGCGAGATGTAGCCCCTTGTTGTCGGGCACCCGAAGGTCCCGACCGTGCCAGAACAGGTTCATGCGATACCGGGGGCCGGCCCGGGGTTAAACCGCTCGATCGCGACCGACGGCGCGGCGAGCGCGGGCCCGGCGGGCCGGTCACGCGGGGGTCAGTCCCCGGCGCTCGCTCGCAGGTCACGGCTCACCGCCTTCCAGCGGCCCCCCCGGAACCACCAGAGGTTGACGGCGGCCGGCACCACCGCCGAGGAGACCAGAGACAGCGCCAGGGCGGTCACGCCCAGCGAGGTGACGACCCCGAGGTACGCGACCGGCAGGGCCACGAGGTAGAAACCGACGAGCGAGGCCAGAAGCGGCACGCGGGTGTCGCCAGCACCCCGGAGCGCGCCGTTGACCGACCCCGCGACCCCCAGCGGCACGAGGCTCAGTCCCGCCGCCCGCACCAGCAGCACCGTCGTCGGGGCGGGTGCACCCTCGACGAACGCGGAGGCGATCGGCACCGCGAGCGCGACGACCAGGACCGCCGACACGGTGTACACCAGAAGCGAGAGCCGGACGATCTCCCGGCCGTAGGCCTCTGCCTCGGTCTCGTCCTCGGCGCCCAGCCGCTGGCCGACGAGCGTGGAGGCGGCGATAGAGAAGCCCCAGTTGAACGAGTTCAGAAGCGCCCGCACCTGCCGGGCGACGCCGACGGCGGCGACCGCCGTCGCGCCGAACAGGCCGGCGATCCACAGTAGCGGGAAGACGACGACGCCCTCGGCGACCCGCCGTCCGACCAGCGGCGCCGACACCCGGGCCAGATCGCGGACGAGCCCGCGGTCGACGTGGGGTCCCGACCGCGTCGGCGGGACGGGGCTGGCGCCGCGACCGAAGTACGACCGGCCGCTCATCCCCCAGGCGAAGGCGACCGACACCGCCGCCGTCGACAGCACCGTCCCCAGGGCGGCGCCGGTGACGCCGAGGCTGGCGGGAAAGACGAGCAGGGCGCTCAGGGCGATGTTGAGGACGGCACCGCCGGCCCGCATCACCATCGGCGTGCGGGTGTCGCCGACGCCGGCGTACGTGCGACTGGCGATCAGGTTGAGGAACTCGAACAACAGACCGGGCGCGACGACGGCGAGATACGTCGCCCCGAGGTCGGTGCTCGCCGGGTCCGACCCCAGCAGGCCGACGAGTCGCTCCGGCGCCACCAGGAGGGCCGCGACCGTCGGCACCGCGAGCAGGACCGCGACGACGAGACTGGTCTCGACGACGAGGGCGGCTCGCTCGCGGTCGCCGGCGCCGTAGGACTGCGAGACCAGCGAGATGGTGCCGCCCGCGAGGCCGATCGCGACGAACTTCGCGGCCATCCAGTAGGCGTTGGCGAGGGTGAGCCCGGCGACCGCCGCCTCGCCGACCGCCCACCCGACCAGCGCCAGGTCGACGGTTCGCTTCGACATGATGGCGAAGCCGGTCACGACGCGAGGCCACGCCAGCCCGACCGTCTCCCGGAGTCGTGACTCGCGGATGACCCCCGCGCGGGACAGCCCCCGCGCCACCAGCAGTCCGCCGCGACGCAACCGGCCAGGCGCCACACTCACCCGCGACCCTCGCGGCGTTAAGCGCTTGCGCTCGCGGCCGCTCTGACGGGATCGTTCCACGCGGGAGCGAACCCGCAACCAACGATCACCTATTTGTCACCGTCCGTGCGTACAGTTAGCATGGCACACTGTCAGCACTGCGACGCCGACGGCACCGTCAGCGGACGACACACGATAGACTTCGTGGAGGTGTGTCCGGAGTGTGGGCAGACACTCCGGCGGCGCACGGCGAACGAGTAACACGACGAGGGGGGTAGATCGGGGACCGACGGACCACCCGCCACGAGGGCTCGACGCGCCGGCGACGGGGAGCGGGGACTCAGTCGTCGCCGGTGGCGCCGATGTCCCGCCGTTCGAGGAAGTCGTCGGGCAGCGCGTCGACGTCACCCAGTTGCACGGACCACAGTTTCGCGTACAGTCCGTCCTCGGCGAGCAGTTCCTCGTGTGTGCCGCGCTCGACGACCTCGCCGTCGTCCATCACGAGGATGGTGTCGGCGTCACGCACCGTCGAGAGCCGATGGGCGATCGCGAAGGTGGTACGGTCGGCCACGAGGTCGTCGAGGTGGTTCTGGATGATCGCCTCCGTCTCGTTGTCGACGTGGCTGGTGGCCTCGTCCAGCACGAGCACCTCGGGGTCCCGGAGGATCGCCCGGGCCAGGGCGATCCGCTGGCGCTGCCCGCCGGACAGTTTCACCCCGCGTTCGCCGACCATCGTGTCGTACCCCTCCGGAAGTTCGCGGACGAACTCGTGGGCGCCGGCCCGGCGGGCGGCCCGCTCGACGTCGTCGCGGTCCACGTCCGGTCGCCCGTAGGCGACGTTCTCCACCACCGTCCCGTAGAACAGGTACGGCTCCTGGCTGACGTAACCGACCGACTCCCGCAGGCTCCGCAGCGAGACGTCCTGGACGTCGGTGCCGTCGACCCGGATCGCTCCCCCGTCGGCGTCGTAGAACCGCAGCAGGAGTTTCATCGTCGTGGACTTGCCGGCGCCGGTCGCGCCGACGAGGCCGACGTAGTCACCCGGCTCTGCCTCGAAGGAGACGTCTTCGAGCACCTTCTCGCCGTCGCCGTCCTCCGTGGGGTAGGCGAAGGAGACGCCGTCGTACTCGACGTGGCCCTGCACCCGTCCGAGGTCCGTGGCGTCGTCGTCGTCGGTGATGCGGGGGTCGGTGTCCAGCAGGCCGACGATGCGCTCGGCCGCCGCCTGGGCGTACTGGTAGCCGTTTATGATCTGACCCATCTGGCGCATCGGGTAGACGAAGCGTCGCGAGTAGTTCAGAAAGAGCACGAGCGTCCCGGCGGTCATCGGGCCGCGGAAGAACGGGTGTGGCGGCGTGCCGGTGACGACCCACCAGCCGCCGACCAGAAACACCGAGACGTACGCGCCGGCGGTGATCGCCTGCAGGGTGGGGAAGTAGAGGATGCGCGTGGAGATGGCGTCCCACTGGGCGTCGAGGTACCCCTCGGAGGCCTCCTCGACGCGGTCGGACTCGAACGGCTCGGTGGCGAAGGACTTCACCGTCTCGATGCCGCCGACGTTGTTCTCCAGACGGGAGTTGAGTTTCCCGACAGAGGAGCGCACGTCCTGGTACTTCGGGTGAATGCGCTTGACGAAGACGTGACTCGCCAGGCCGAGCAGGGGGACGGCGGCGACGGGGATCAGCGCGAGCCGCCAGTTGAGGTACAGCATGACGGCGGCCATCCCGCCCACCCGGACGACGATGACGATGAGACTGTTGAGGTTGTTCGTCAGAAAGCCCTCCAGCTGGTTGACGTCGTTGTTCAGCACGCTCATCACCTCGCCCGTCTGGCGGTCGTCGAAGAAGCCCACCTCCCGGCGCTGCATCGCGTCGTAGGTGTCAACGCGAACCTCGTGCTGGAACCGCTGTGCGAAGCCGTTCCAGAGGTAGCTGTTCGCCCACCCCAGCAGGGAGTTCAGCGCGTAGGCGACGGCGACCAGTCCGCCCACCAGCAGCAGTTGCGGGCCGGGGTCCGCCGGCGCGAGGTCAGCCACCGCGGGCGGGACCGCGGCGGGCACCCGCAGTCCGTCGCCAAGCACCAGTTGGTCGATGGCGACGGCGAGCATCAGCGAGGGGACCAGTTCCATCAGCATCCGCAGGACGCTGGCGACGCCGCCGAGGACGAACCGCCCGGCCTGGTCGCGGCCGTACTCCCCGAACAGCCGCAGGAGGGCGTTGCCCTCCTCGACCCGGAGATCGTCCAGATCATCGTCGTCACTCACGTCCGGCGCGCCGCTCATGGCCGTTCGAGACCGCTGTCGGGTTTATACCCTGTGGAGGCGGCGACTGCTCCGTCCTGGCGGCAACCGCCCGAGCGGTCGCCGCGCGCAGCGGCCCGACCACCACCGTCAGACGTACCTACACGTTCGACTGTAGTTAATTAAAATTTTTCCCACCACGCCTAATATATTAATAGCGTGTCCGGGGTAAACGTCACAGAAAGAGGAACGCGGGCCGGATCGGACGTGTGGGGCGGTGGCGCCGCGGGGGGCGTCGTGTCTGCCGTCCGGGGGGACCACCAACAGTTTCATAAACCGGGCGGTCGCCGTTGGTTAACAGAGACGATGCGCGTGCAGCCTCTACGAACGACGGCGGTCCCGACCGACGCCGACCGGGAGGGGATCGTCGTTGGTTAACGCACAGATGTCGGATTCCGAGTCGGAGCCGACACCGCCGGAGTCTGCCCCGAAGTACCTCCGTGAGGGACTGCCCAAGCAGGACCCCGAGACGCTGCGCGCGATCGCGGAGTTCGCCGCGGAGTACGCCGACTACCGCGAGCAGGAACTGGAGGAGGAACTGCAGGAGGAGTCCGTCGGCGACCAGATCCCCCCCGAGGGGTGGACCGAGCAGCAGTGGGCAGAGACGATGGAGGACGTCGACGCCCCGGAGAAGGCCACCCTCACCGTGAAGACGATCAACGACAACGACTACTTCTACTACCAGTGGCGGGACGGCGACGCCGTGAAGTCCGAGTACGTCGCGCCCGTCGACCCCTCGTAACTACCGCTCGCCTCGTTGGTTAGCGGCCGTCAGGTGTGGTTACCCACGCCCCGGTCACTCGGTCGTCCCGCCCTCGGAGTCGGCGACGGCGTCGGCGCCGTTCCCGTCACGCTCGCGCACCCGCCGGTCGGTCGCCGCCAGCGCCTCGGTCGCCATGTCGGCCCGCTCGGCGGCGGAGATGTGTGAGTACCGCTCCCGGACCATCTCCTCGGAGTTGTCCAGGTAGCGAGCGGCGGCGGTGTAGCCGAACTGCCGGACCAGCACCTCGCCCATGCCCCGCCGGCCGCCGTGGGGAGCGAGGTAGCCGTGCCTGTCGTCCAGTTCGATGCCGGCCTCCTCGCAGAGCCGCTCCATGATCCGCCGGGCGGCGTTCGGCGTGATCGAGGGGGGTCGCAGGCCGTGCTCGCGGCAGACGAACAGGTCGCGGGTGCCCTCGCGGATCGCCTCGATCGCCGCGTCGTCGTGGCCAGCGGCCCGCAGTCCCTCGCGGGCGGTCGCCGCGAGCGTGGGGTAGTGCAGCGTCGGGAACACGGGCCAGTCGTCGTTCGGCGGGTCGAGCACGCGCTCCAACTGCTGGAGCGGGTGGACCACGGGTTCCGGCACCGAGGCCTGGTCGTACTGCTGTTTCTTCCGGAGGACGGTCAGGTTGCGGTCGCGGTAGTCGAGGTCGCCCCACCGCACCCCGGCACGGCGCTCGTCGTCCGGGTCCCGCAGGAGTTCGGCGCTGCGCACCGCGGTGTACGCCAGGGCGTACACGAGCGCGCGGTCCCGGCAGGCCCGCACGGCCTCGTACTTCGCCCGCGTCCGGTCGTCGCCCTCGTCGGCGTCCGCGAGGCGGTCGATCGCCTCGCTCGCCCGCTCGTCGACGAACTCGGTGATGGCGTCGCGGTGCTCGGGGTCCCAGGCCTGCTGGTCGCCCGGGCGGCGGCCGTCGTCGTCGGGCAGCGGCCCCCGCGCCGTGCTGGTGTCGGCGTGGTGCCGGTCCAGGTACCCCTCGGTCGTCGCCCACCCGCACCACGCGGAGACGTAGGCGTAGTACGTCCGCACCGTCCCGGGGGCGTACCCCTCGCTCACCAGGTTGCGGGCGTACGAACGGAACAGTCGCTCGTCCAGGTCGGCGAACCGCACCGGCGCCGCCAGGTCGCGGTCGTCACGACACCACTCCAGAAAGCGCTCTAGTTCGCGGGCGGCCTCGCGCCGGTAGTTGCCGGAGGCCCCGCCCTCGCCCTTCCCCTTGTCCGTGAGAAAGGCCTCGAACGTCTCCTGCACGGGGCGGTCCGCACGGCCGGCGTCGCTCATCGCCTCTCACTGCGGGGGCGGGCCTCAAAAGTCCACAGGGCGGGGCCCGGTCAGTCAGACTCACCGTCGAACCGCTCACGGTACTCCGTGAGGTCGACCTGGTCGTCGTCGACCAGCGAGGCGTTGAGTGCGTGCCCGGTGTACACCTCCGCGAGCTCGGCCTCGGCGCCGTCGGCGTCGAGCGGATACGACTCGAACTCCTCGCGCAGGGCCGCCTCACCGACGTACTCGCCGTTTTTCACGACACCGACGGTCTCGTAGCCGGCGCCGTCCCGGGACAGCGACTTGATCACGAGCGCCATCACAGGTCACCTCGCCTGAGCGCACGGACGTTGTCGATCACGGTCTCCCGTCGTCGCCGGGAGAGGTTGGGATTGTCGGTCAGGCCACGCTCGAGCGCGTCGGGGTCGACGGACTCGGCGAGCGAGCGGGTGTGAGACGCGACCCCGTCACTGTCGTAGTCGTAGTCGAAGTGCCGGGCGTTCGAGGTCGCACGGCTGGCCACCTTGTCCCAGAGCCCGTCGTAGCTCTCGTCGAGACCGGTGTCGGCGTTCGCGACCCGCTCGTCCTTCCGGGCGAGGTCGCCGCCAGCGAGGTCGAAGTCGATCGGGTGGAACTCGCCGTCACTGGAGGTGACGACGTTGCCCCCCAGGTCGGTGTCACCGACGAGGATCTTCCCCGCGACGGCGGCCCGGTAGTCCTCGGGTCGGTGGTCGTCACCGCCCTGTCGGTACCGGCCCACCGGGGAGACGTCCTCGGCACCGGCGCTCTCCATGACGCTCGCCTCGCGCGCCTCGTCGACGGCCACGTCCGGGAACGACGGCGTGGCGGCGTCGGGGTCGTCCGCGCCTCCGACGGCCCCGGAGACCTCGTCGACGATGGCCGCGCTCTGGAGTGGATTGCCCGCCGCCTCGGCGGTGTCGAGCGTGACGTACAGGTCCTCGCCGTCGTCGGTTCGGACGACCCACATCGCGACCTCACTGGCGCCGCTCGGGTCGTCCGCCGACAGCATCGGCGTGTACTCGACGCCCCGGTCCAGGTCGAGGTCGTCCGGCACGTCGGCACCGAGGTCGTCGGCCGCGAGTCGCCTGAGCTGGTCGACGTACTCCTCCCCGACGTTCGCCCGGCGGACGTTCTCGTTAACCCAGTCAGCGAACGCCTGGGCGGTCGCCTCGTCACGCAACTCCTCGGCGGTGAAGGAGTCCCGGTCGCCACGGTCGGTGAGCACATCCTCCACGTCGACCAGCGGTTCGCCGGTCCCGCCCGCGTCGGCGTCGCCGTCACCGCCGTCGTCGGCTGCGCCACCCTCGTCGGCCTCGACGGCGGCGACGCCCTCGGCCTCCTCCAGCAGGGCGTCGAGGTCCTGGTCGTCGCCCACGGTCGGTCCGTCGCCCGTGGTCGCCGCGTCGTCCGCGTCGTCGGCGTCGTCGACATCGAAGTTCTCGAAGTCCGGCAGTCCGCCGCTCGTACCGTCGAGTTGCTCGGCGCGGTCGTCGTTGCCCGAGCGGACGTTCTCGCCACCGGCGGGGTCGGTGCTGCCACTGCCCATCAGCCCGCACCTCCGGGTCGTCCGGCGCGGACCACGTGCGTCGTCACGGCGACGAGTTGCACCAGGCGTGGGAAAAAACCACTCGCCGCCGGGGTCACTCGGCCTCGGCCTCGTCCCCGTCTCCATCGCCGGCCGCCTCGGACGCGCGGTCGGCGGCCGCGGCGGGGTCGTAGGCGGGGCCGGCGTCCAGTGCCGCCCGCACCCTGGCGTGCAGGTCGGCGTAGCCCGCCCGCATCGCCTCGGGGTCGCGCTCGCGGGGTTCGACGGCGCGGACCCACTGGTTGAGCCCGGCGGCGGCGACGACGCTGTCGTCCAGCGCGGCCAGGGAGTGCTGGCGGTTCTGGACGGGGTCCGCGGGGTTCATGTAGCCGATCACCAGCAGGGGGTGACCGTCGGTCTCGTCGGCGACGGCGGCGACCCGCTCGCGGATCGCCGGGAACTGGCGGTTGCCCGGCACCGTGGTGTACTGGGTGGCGTACACGACGGCGGCGGGCGGGTCGAGTTCGCGGACGACCCGCTCGGTGACCGCCCGCTCCTCCGCGGTCGTCCCCTTCACGAGCGGCAGGACGGTCGTGTCGGTGTCCGCGAGGTCGCGGGCGAGTTTGCGGGTGCCGGCCGCGACCCGGCGGACGTTCTCGGCGCGGCGCCGTGGCTCCATCTCGCCGTAGACGGGGAAGTCCGTCGGGACGTGGTAGTCCGGGCCGAAGGCCCGCACCATCGCCGCCTCCTGGTCGGGCATGACCCGGGCGAGGCGGTTGTCGGCGACGGTGGTCGTCGTGACGACGATCGTCTCCGCGGGAAACAGCGACGCGGCGGTGTGGCCCCGCTTCAGCGCCCGGCGAGCGTGGACGACGTTCACCATCGCCGTCGGCGGCCGCACGACCGACAGGAAGCGGCGGTGCGCACGCTGGTGCTCGACCCGCGGCACCGCACCGCGAGGCGCCGCGCTCTCTCGCTGGCTGCTCACACGCCACCCTCGCCCGCCCCCAGCCTAAAGATACCGCCGCGCGCCGTCGCCGCGAGTGCGCGCACCGTCCGAGCGGCCCGTGTCGGCAGATGAGGGTCCGGGTGAGCCCGCGTGTGCGGGCGCGGTGACTCACGACCGTAGGAACCGGCGACGGAGCTGTTCCAGCGTTGATTTGTTGCTCCCCCTGGGTCGCCAAAGAATTTTAGTCAGTAACTACCGACAGGGTGAACGTAACTAACTGAGAGCTGCGATCTACGACGAATTTAAGACCGTAACTACACTTTCTGATTTCGTATCTATCGAACAATTTTCGATTTCATCTTGGTCAAACAGGTGTATTGCCCCATTAATTTTATAATCCTGTGCGTGATACACGGAAGTGGAGGACGCGTGTGCCATCGTGTGTACACCGTCACACCGCACAGAGGGAAACGATGCCACAGGATCGAGCGAGAACGATGGAACGAACGCAGATTTCCCTACGGCCGTACCAGGCCGAGTACGTTCGGGACAACGAGGCGTTCAACCTCAGCGGGTTCGTCCGGCAGCACCTCGACGAGGAGATCCCGGCCGAGCGCGTCCCGGACGACCTGACCGACGACAACTAAGGTGACAGACATGAGTGAGACCACCCAGACCACGACTGAATCGGACGGCGTGCTCGACACGCTGGAATCGAAGCTGTACGACTTCGAGGAACGGATCGGCCTCCACACCGTCACGGGCCGGATGGCGCTGACGAAGGGCGCGATGTACTACGCCGCCGCGATGCTGTTCGTCGGCCCGGCGGCCGCCCAGGGCAGCAACATCGGCTCCACGCTGTGTGGCACCGACCTGATGCAGTTCATCAGCAACCTGCTTGGGATCCTGCTGACGATCGGGTTCCTGGGCGGCATGTACGCGGTCGCCCGCTCGGGGCTGCAGTACATGAACTCCGGCGGTGACCCCGAGAAGAAGTCCAAGGCCCGCGAGTCGCTGGTGATGTCCGGCGTCGGGCTGACGCTCGTCATCTTCGTGCTGCTGCTCCCGAGTTTCATCGACACGCTGCTGTCGAGTTCCAACCTCAGCGGCCTCGGGAACTGCATCAAGACGCCTCTGAGCCCCTAACTCGTCCTACTCGTCTTCGAACACACGATGACGGAACGCCGAACGTCGCTCGTCTCGCTGGCGCTGATCGTGGTCGTCGTGGCCTCGGCAGCCGTGGCAGTCGGGACGACGACGCCGGCGCTCCAGGATGACCGTGACGCGATCCCACCCGAGCAGGGAAGTGCTCACGGCGTCGACGGCGTCATGTTCTGGAAGCTGTGGTCGAACGACCAGGACCCCGCCGACGGCAGCGAAGAAGACATCGACCACGAGAACATCGAGGACCCAGAGGCGGCAAAGAAAGTATCGAAAGGAGCTGACTTCGTGTTCGGCCGTCCGCCCGACGCCGTCCAGCAGTGGAACAGCGGCGACATCGGCGACTTCAGCCCCGGCGGCGACAACACGGCGAAGGTCGTCGGCGGCGCCAGCACACAGAGTGCCACCGGGTCCGGTGTCGACATCTACGACGCGTACGTGGAGGTGTTCTCGATCGGCCCCTCCACCGTGGTCCACCTCCCGGGCCGCGAGGAGCGGTACGTCACGGGGGACCCGACGCTGCGGGCCATCAGCGACTTTCGGTATGAAAAGGAGAGCAGCGAGTCCTTCGGCTCCTCGGACGACATCGAGAAGTGGAAGAACCCGAACACGGAGGCCACCGTCGAGGTGAAGAAAGACGGCAGTGTCGTCGACAGTTGGACCACGAGCGGGTCGGTCGGGAGTCTCAGTCACGAGTACTCCGTCAGCGACACCGCCGACCTGAACGTCGAGGTGACCTACGAGGTCACGGTCAACCACGAGAAGTACGACTGTACGGACTGGAACAGCAGCACCGACAGCTGCGACGGGCACTACGACAAGGAGCACGACCACGATCACACGAGAACGGTGACCGTCTCCGACGGCGACACCGTCACCAAACAGGACGAACCCAAAGTCGAGATCACGAAGTACGAGTACAAAAACAGCGAACGGGGCGTGCTTGTCGTCGAACCGGAGGGGCTGTGGCGTACCATCAATCTGGGCGAGGTGACGATCCGCAACCAGTGGGAGTTCTACACCCGGAGTCCGGAGGGCTGGGAGACGATGGTGACAAAGAACCAAAACGGGGCCACGGAGAATCCCTCGGACGTGCGCCCGGCAGTGGTCCACGCCTACCCAGTGTACCCGGAGGCACGGGTCACGGAGAGCCCGTCAGGGCTGCGGGTGAGTAACCTGTCCTCAAGCATCAGCGCCGGTCCCATCTCGCTCGGGAGCGACATCAATGTTCAGGCACCGGCCGACCGTAAGGAGGTCGATAAAGTGGTTCTACAGAGCGACCAGTTGGACCAGCACTCGATATCCCCGGAGAACGCGACCGGGCTGACGAGCGGCGTGAGCAACGACTCGCTGTCGATCGGGAACACCAACGATGTGCGGAAGACAACGGTCAAGATTCTGTCGAAGACCAACACGAAAAACGGGACCCGGTACGAGGTAACCGTCGTCGACGGGTCGGGCACGCCAGTCACGGAAGGGAACCTGAGCGTTGGTGGCGACAGTCACTCGCTCGGTGGGGGCCCGATTCAGGTGACGTTGACCAGCGGCATATTTGGAGGGGCGCAACTACGGTACGAACCGCCCGGTGGCACTTGGAGTACTGGCGACCAGGACAGGTACCAGACGGCAGTGCATCATGTGTTCCCCGACGCGTCAACGGACGTCCCGGGCGCCTTCGAGATGCTACAGCTCGCAGTGTACACGCTGATATGGTTCGTCCCGCTCGGTCTCGCGGGGCTTGCCCTGGATTACATGCTCGGGATCAGGCTGTTCAGAGACGCACTGCCCAGCGTGCATGACACGTTCCGTGGGATCCGGGACGCTATTTTCGAGAGGTAACCATGTACGGGAACAACCAGCATCGGATCGGACATCAGGGGGATAGCGCAGCGAGAGACATCAGTCGCCACGACGACCGTGGTGTGGGGGTGAGCTCATGAGTCACAACGGTGCAGCCAACTGTAACGTCTTCCAGTTCATCTTCGAGACCACCTCCGTCGAGATCCCGTTCACTGGAATAACGATCCCGTTCCCGCTGTTTCACAAGCCCCAGTTGCCGATCGATCTGGGGTGCACTCTGGAGATTCTTCACAACGTCCTGTACGGGTTCATCGTCGCGATTCTGGAGCCGATCATCGGGCTGCCGACGATGACCGGTAAGGGAGCGCTCAACTGGCTCGTCTGGACCGAGGCGACCGATCAAGTGATCTGGGGCGATCTGATATACATGGCCCCGTCGTCGTTCTACTGGGGTGTCGTGATCCCGGTGTCGATCGTTCTGTTGCTGATAGCGACCGCACTGGTCTCGATAAAGGCAGGTATGCTGGGCCGGTACGAGGCCAAGCGGCAGTTCCGCCGACTCGGGATCGCCTTTCTTACGATCTTCTTCTGGCTCCCGATCGCCTCGACCGCGCTGAAGTTCTTCGACACGCTGGCGTGGGCCATCGTCACGACCGGGCCCGGTGGCGGTGCGCCCGGCCAGGCGATCAGGTCCATCGGAAGCGTGCTGACCCCAGCACTGGTCGGTGGGACGGGGATTTTTGCTGCCGGGGGATTCATAGCGGGCTTTCTCGGAACGGGCGCCTCGCTCACGGCACTGTTGCCAGTGTTGCTGCCGCTTATTCTGTTGGTGCTGACGCTGATCATCATTCCGATCTTCGTGATGATCGGGTGGATCATCTTCCGGACCATCATCATCGTCACGCTCACCGTCGCGATGCCGATCATCGCGGTGTTCTGGGCCGTCGACACGTTCCCGTTCGGTGGGTTCTCCCGGGTCGCCGAGCGTGCAGCGGGAGCCTACCCCGGACTGCTCATCAGCGGACTGCCTCCGGCGTTCGTCTACCGGCTCATATACGAGGTCGACGACTGGGGGTTCGGTTCGATCCTCTCCGCTCTGCTCGTCTGCGGGGTGTTCCCGCTGATCATCTACATCCAGATCGTCACGATCAGGTGGGCCGCCGGCACCGCCGCGGAGGCCAACGTGACACAGAGCGCGGGACAGAAGGTCAGCCGGAGCGGCCGACAGGTCAGCCGGGTCGGGCGCAAGATAAACAGCTCCCGCGCCTCCAAGACCGACCTCGAGCCGGTCGACGAGCAGTCGGTGCTCGAGGCGGTCTCCGACATCGAGGTGAGCCAGTGGCTGACCGACGGTGACGCCGTCGTCCACGAGGGCCCCGACGCCGGGACCGTCCACGAGACCTTCGGGATCGGTCGGGGGCGCCGCCTGGACGAGGTCGACGCCTACGGCGTGACCCTGGCCTCGGTGAAGGCCTTGGCGAACGCGGACGACGAGACCGACGCCGCCGTCGCGGACCTGCAGCGCGCGGTCGAGGACAGCGCCGCCCGCGTCGAGGACCTCACCGAGGAGAGCCGGCGTGTCCGTGAACACAGCCGGCGCCTCTCGGGCCGCGTGGACGAGTTGGAGGACCGCCTCGACGCGGCGACCGCCGACAACTCTACTACGAACGACGACGAGAGAGACCAATGAGTGGTACCACGACCCATGAGACGACGTCAGAGGAGAGCTCGATGACTGGAGACGGAGACGACGACGGACGTGTCGCGGGCATCCTCGACGCCGTCCACGACCACATCGACGGCACCGTCGACTGGTACCGTCGGGTGTTCAGTCTCAGTCCTCAGCCATCGGAGGCCGAACTGGAACCCCTCGACCCCGACGAGTCCGAACCCGTCGACGGCGAGGCAGTGCTCGAGGCGCTGTCGGAGTTGGAGGTGAGCCGCTGGCGGTACGACGGCGACGACGTGGCTCACATGGGTCCGATGGCCGAGGAGTTCAACGACGCCTTCGAGGTCGGCGACGACAGACACCTCACCGACGTCGACGTCCACGGCGTCACGCTGGCGGCGGTGCAGGAACTCGCCCGCAGTCTCGAGGCGAAGGAGGCACAGGTCGGGGACCTCGAGGAGACGCTGGCCCGGAAACAGGCCCGGATCGACGAGGTCGCCGCCGAGAACGAGCGGCTGCGCGAACACAACGAACGGCTGGAGGCCCGCATCGAGGACCTCGAGCGCCGGGTCGCCGCGGTCGCCGGTGCTGCCGGCGAGACCGACCGACCCACGGAGGACGACAGATGAGCACGGAATCGAGCGACGCGGAGGCACAGAGCACGCGAATGATCCACCCCTCGCTCGGGCGCACGACGCCGTTCTGGCGGGGGATGACCCTGTCGGAGCTGGCACTGTTTCTGGTGCCCCCGCTTCTGGGGTTCATCGTCATCTCGATGCCGTTCACGACGAGCGCCCACGCGATGCCGATCGCGGGGCTGATCGTCGCACTGGAGGTCGTGTTGTTGCTTTTCAGCCGCGTCAAGCCGGAGTACTACCGGCTGACCGAGTGGCTGCTGGTCCGGCTGAAGTGGGGAATCCAGGAGGACCACTACGGCCGTGGCGACGAGGACACCGACACCGCGACCGCGGTCCGGCTGAAACAGCTCCATCCCGACGCCGTCGAGCGCCTCGGCGGTCACTACGTCGGTGCCGTCGAGGTCGAGCCGGCGAACATGGCCCTGGAGGACGAGGAGACCTGGCGCGACGCCGTCACCTCGCTCACCGACTTCGTCGCCTCGACGCTTGACTTCCGGGCGAAGATCCACATCACCACCCGGGAGGCCAACAACACCGAGTACGTCGAGGCCCACCGCGACCGCCTCGACGACGACGACGTGACGAGGAACCCGGCGCTGCGGAAGATGCTTGATGAGTTCGTCGACGACCGCACCGACGAGGACGGCCACGTCGACGAGGAGGTCGCCCCGGAGCGCCGCTACTACGTGGTCACCTGGGTGACCGACGACGACGTTCTCGACGGCACCTCCGAGCAGGACGGGCTGCTCGACGGGCTGCGGCTCGTGCCCCTGTTCGGGACGTTCGTCTCGCGGTTCCAGAGCAACCGTCTCGACGAGGAGGAGCTCGAACGGCACAAGCACCGCAAGCTCGAGGACCAGCTCGAGGCGGTCCGCCGTGGCGTCGCCAACCTCCACCGGTGTCGCCCCCGGCAGCTCGACCCCGAGGAGCTCGCCCACCTCGTCCGGGAGTACTGGACCTGTGGGACCGAGGACGCCGCGATGGACGAGACGATGCACGCGCCACTGGTCACCGGCCAGAGCGAGACCGAGGGCGTCGACGTCGAGGACGAGGACGAAAACGAAAGCGAGGACCGCACCACGAGCGAGACCGGAGACGACGGTGGGTTGCTGTCCGGTGTCCGTGGCGTCCTGCCCGGCGGTGGTGACACGGAGAGGGCGGGCGAGGCCGAGGGCAGTGTGGACCCGGAGAGCGAGGACGACGGCGAGGAGAGCGACGACGGCACCGCGAGCGGTCGGATCGAGCGCCGGATGAGACAGCACCGCCGGTCGGTCGCCCCCAGTGACATCGAGTGGGAGAGCGACCACGCGGTGGTCAACGGCGAGAAGTACGCCCGGACGTTCTGGATCGAGGCGTTCCCGGAGGAGCCAAGCGACGGGTTCCTGCGTGAGGTGTTGCTGGACACGGAGCTCGCGGCGGACATGTCGATCCACCTCGATCCGTACGACAGCCAGTCGGCGGTCGACATCGTCAGCGACTGGATCGCCACCCTGGAGACGACGAAACACGACGCCTCCGAGCTGAAACAGGAGGACATCGAAGAGGACATCGCCGAAGCGAAGCGGATCCGCCAGCTCGTCCGGCGCAACGAGACCTCGCTGGTGCAGGTCGGGGTGTTCCTCCGGCTGGTCGCCGACAGCGAGGAACAGCTGCGGCGCCGCTCGAACAAGCTGAAGTCGATGATGCAGGACTCCCCGGCCAACTGCATCATAAAGAAGGTGATCCGCCGCCCCGAGGAGGGGATCGCGACGGTGTCGCCCATCGGCCGCAACGAGCTTGGCACCGACCGGCTGTCGACGATGACCGCCGAGGCGGTCGGGGCGATGTTCCCGTTCTCCTCGAACTACATGCGCATGGACGGCGGCATCGAGTACGGCACCCACGTCGACAACGGCTCCGAGGTGCGGATCAACCCCTGGGAGCTGGACACGGGCCACAGCGAACTCGTGACCGGGATGCCCGGCGCCGGCAAGTCCCACGCCTCCCAGGCGCGGGGGCTGCGCACGCTGAAACGACACGACGACGCCCTGCAGGTGATCATCGACCCCGTCGGCGGGATGCGGGGCACCGCCGAGGCGCTGAACGCGAAGTACATCACCGTCTCCGGGAAGACCCCGCTGAACCCCTGCGAGATGCAGCCCACACCCGAACACCTGCTGGAGCAGTCCCGTGACATGCAGCCCGTCGCCGCGAAGAAAGACGAGGTGTTCAGCGTCGTCGAGAACTTCCTCTCCAGCCGGGACATCAACCTGGAGATGCACTCCGGGGTGATCACCCACGTCATCGACACGATCTTCGAGCGGTCGGCCATCGACCCCGAGGACCCGACGACGCACACGCCGGCGAACTCGCCGACGATGCAGGACTTCATCGACGTCCTGGAGGAGATCACCGAGCGTCCCGAGAAGTTCGACTTCACCAGTGAGGCCGTCCAGCAGCAGGTGATCCAGTACGCCTCCGAGCTGTCGGTGGCGATGCAGCCGTTCCGCGAGGGGTCGACGTACGCCAACCTCTCGAAGCGGTCGGACATGGACATCGTCACCGACGACAACAAGGTCGTCTACCTCGACCTGCAGCAGGTCGAGGGGTCCGGCGACGGCATGGGCAAACAGAGTTTCATCATGCAGCTGCTGCTGTCGACGATCTACCAGCAGGCCAAACGCACCGAGCAGAACGTCGAGGTGATCATCGACGAGGCTCACTACCTCTTCAACGACACGGAGAACCTGGAGTTCCTCAACCAGATCGCCCGCCACCAGCGCCACGCCGGCATCCGGCTGGTGATGCTCACCCAGACGCTACAGGAGTTCCACGACGGCGGTGCCGCCGAGGAGATCGCCTCGATGTGTCCCATAAAGGTCCACCACCGCGAGCCCGGCCTGGACGACGAGACCGCCAAGCGGGGCGACCTGACCGACGCCCAGCAGTGGTTCATCCAGAGCGCCGAGGCCGGCAAGCAGGAGACCGGCTTCAGCGAGGCGCTCGTGCGGGTCGACGAGCACGGCGACTACCCCGTGCGGATCACCACCTCACCCGCCGAGAAGACCGTCATCGAGTACGACGACGACGCCCGGGGCGAACTGGAGACGATCCTCGAGGAGTCCGAGCCCGAGCACGTCCAGGAGCTGCGTGACCTGCTGGAGAGCGAGGCCGTCGAACAGGTGCTCGCCGAGCGCTACGACGTGCCCGAGCCGGTCGCCCGCAAGCTCGTCGAGAAGGGACTGACCGAGTCCGAACTGGTCGCCGGCGTCGCCGCCGCCGTCGAGGGCAAGCTCCGCAACGACGAGCAGGCCCGCCGGGCGCTGCAGGCCGCGAAGGCCACCATCCAGCGCAGCGACGAGGACGGCGACGGCGCCGACGCCGGCACGGTCGCCACCGACGGCGCCGGTGTCAGCGACCGCTCGACCGGCGAGACCGCCCGCACCGGCATCGGCGACACCGGTGGCGGGGGCGGGGACCGGGAGCGCTCGGCGGCGGACAGCGAGGGCGACGACGCGGACGACGACGTGCGCGAACAGATCCGCGACCGACTGCAAGACAAGATGGAGGAGTGACATGGGACTGTTCAGAAACTCCGAGGCATCGGCGGTACAGCTCGGCAACGACGAACCGATCGTCCAGCACGAGGCGCCGGGGACGCTGCTGCGCATCCGGCCGTTCAAGGAGAACGAGGGGATCGTCGACGGCGACTCGCTGTTGCAGACGCTGCACGACGTGCGCACCTCGCGGCTGGGCCTGCGCAACGACTCGCCGCCCCACAGCTTCGAGATCTGGTACCACGAGGGGCGTCTGATGTTCCACCTGCACGCCGCGGACGCGGAGTCCGCCGAGAAGTTCGAGCGCCGGGTGCGTGCGACGTACCCGAACATAAACGTCGTCGAGGTGGAGGGCGAACCACGGCTGCCGCCGGTCGACCCGGAGGACTACGTCGCCGCCGCCTACACCACGATGGAGGAGAACTACTACCTCCCGATAAAGAACCACGAGGGCGAGGGGTTCGAGCACGACCCCTACAGCGAGATCCTCGCCGAGATGGTCAGCACGGACGAGACGAGCGTCGTCACCCAGGTCGTGTTCCGGGCGGCAAAGAACGACTGGACCCAGGGCGGGCTGTTCAGCGGCGACAGCGTGGACAGCTACGCCGAGGGGGTCCGCAAGGGCGAGGCGGTCGGCTGGCTCGACCCCGAGGTGCGGGACCCGACGACGAAGGACAAGGAGGCGGCGAAGATAATCGAGCGCCAGCGCGGCAAGCAGGGGTTTCACGTGAACGTCCGCGTCGTCGCGATCTCCCCGGACAAGCAGGAGGCCCAGGTGCGGGCCAACGGCGTCGCGAAGCTGTACGGCAACTTCTACAACTCCGTCACCGAACAGGGCCTGGAGCCGGTGCCGGTCGGCGGCGGCCTCGGGCGGACCCGCAAGAAGGTGCGGTCGTTCCTGCAGACGGTCCACGAGCGCGACTGGGTCGACCGCGACATGATCATGACCACCTCCGAACTCGCCGGCGTGGCCCACATCCCCAACGAGGACGTCAACGTGCCGGCGGTGGACTGGTCGAAGATGGTGTCGGGGTCGGGCGTGCCCGCGGACTCCCCACAGCGTGAGGACGTCCTCGAGGCCGACGAGGAGGCCCACGTCGAGGAGGACACCGGCGTCACGGAGACGCTGAACGCCGCCGACGACGGCGACGACGACACCGACACGAAAGGGGGGTGGCTCGGGTGAGCATCCTCGACCGGTTCACCGGCGGCGACGACCCGCCCGACGAGGAGCAACTGGCGGACCTGCAGGAGTGGTGTGAGCGGATCGTCGAGCACCTCCGCGAGAACCACTTCTCCGCGGAGACTCGCGCCACGCTGGCCCGCCGGGTGCGCGAGGTCGAGGAGACCGGCGTCGAGGTGACGACCGCCAGCGTGCAGGCGCCGGTGCCGGACAACTCCCCGTCGACGGCGACGCTCGCGGACTGCATGGAAGACCTCGCGTCGGGACTCGTCACCGACAAACTGGAGTCCGACGCCACGAGCGGCGACGCCGAGCGGCTGGCCGGCGAACTGGAGGAACTCGACCACGCGATAGTCGAGGCGGACGGCTTCGAGTACGAGTACGACGAGGTCGACGTCGAGAGCCGCCACGGCAAGCCCGTCATCGCGGAGGGGAAACGCGACGGCGACACGGAACTGTACGCCGGGCCGTACGCCCGCGAGTTGATGGAGAACGCCGCCGAGGAGCCCGACCAGCCGCTGTGGATGGGGCTGGGCACGCGGGACGGTCGGGACGCCGCCGTCCGCAAGCAGTTCCTGTTCCGGCACATGGGGATCTTCGGGGTGACCGGCTACGGGAAGTCCACGCTGCTGAAGAACTCCTTTTACCAGTTGGCCGCCGCGGGCTACGGCGGCTGCTTCATCGACCCGAAGGGCGACGACAGTGTCGAGCTGATGGAGCTGTTGCCCGAGGAGCGCATGGACGACGTCATCTGGATCGAGCCGGGCTCCTCGCGGGACCACATCTCCGGGTTCAACTTTCTCGACATCGGACTGTCGCCAGACCACCCACACTACGAGACCGCCGTCGAGGCGCTGGTGGACGACCTTGTGAAGCTGCTGCAGGCGGACAACTACTGGGGCGCCCGGATGGACCGCGTGGCCCAGAACCTCGTCCGCGCGATGCACGAGTCACGGTACGATTTCACGCTGATCGACATGTACTACGTTCTCAAGGACGAGGAGAGCCGCCGGCAGTTCGCCGACCTCGTCGCCGAGGAGGGACTGGACTTCGTCCGCGAGTACACCGAGACGATCGCCGAGGAGCTGGACGACGACGACCTCGAACCCCTGCTGGGGCGGTTCCAGCCGTGGGTCGAGAACAAGCTCGCCCGGCGGATGGTCGCCTTTCGCGATTCGGGGGTGGACATCCCGAAGGCCGTCGAGGAGGGGAAGATCATCATCGTCCGCATGGGCGCCGAGGACAAGGGGCTCAAGCGGATGCTCGGGATGGCGGTCATCCGGCGCATCTGGGCGTCGGTGCGGGCCCGGGCGGACATGGCCGAGGAGGAGCGCGAGCCCTTCTTCCTCTTCGCCGACGAGTTCGACAACATCGCCCTGAACGACGAGACCGTCCCGACGATGCTGTCGGAGGCGCGGTCGTACCGGCTGTCGCTGACGTTCTGCTGTCAGTACCCCGGGCAGTTGCCGGACAACGTCGTCGAGGGGATGCTCGTCAACTGCGACACCATCGTCTCGTTCAACCCCGGCTCGAAGAAGCAGGCCCGCTACATCGCCCCGAAACTCGACATCGAGGACCAGGACCTGATGAACGAGGTGAACTACCACGTCTGGATGCGGGTCACGCTGAACCGGACGATGGAGAAGTCCGACGCCTTCCGGGTGTACACCTACCCGCCGTACCCCCCCGTGCGCACCGAGGACGAGGCCAGCGAGTTCATCGATCACAGTCTCGAACAGTACGGTCGCCCGACGAAGTCCCGCGAGGAACTCAAAGGCGAGTTGCTGTTCAACCACGGTCGCGGGGTGCTCGAGGGCGGTGAGGACAGCCAGGCCGCCCAGCTCATCGACGCGATGGACGGCGAGGATGACGCGGCCCCGGTGCCCACGCCCGGGCGGGACGAGGAGACCGCGATGGAGGCCGTTCTGGAGGGCGTGTTCGCGGCCCGCCTGCAGGCCGGTCTCGACCCCGGCGGGTTCGTCCCCGTCGAGGACGTGCGAGGCGAGGTCGAGCGCCGCGTCGGCGACACGGGGTACGTCTCCGAACTGTCGAACGTCATCGAGCGGGTGCCCGACGAGGCCATCGAGCGCGAGCAACGCAGCGGCGAGTTGCACCTGGCGCTGACCGACCGCGGGCGCACCCTGGTGTTCGACCAGGACACCGGCTCCTCGGCCTCCGGCGGCGGCGAGGACCACCGCTGGGTGCTCCGGGAGGCCTACCGCGCGTTCTCCGGGCTGGGGTACGTGACTACCCTGCCCACCCAGGAGGGCGAGGAGGTACCCGACGGCGTCGCCGAGGTGCCGATAGACCCCGCCGAGGGCGACACCATCAACGAGATCGAGCGGCGCCGCGAGCGGCTGTACGAGGAGTACCCCCACGTCTGGGGGCTCTCGGAGGGCAAGGACGTGACAATCGAGGCCGAGACCTCGACGCCGAAAAAGCCCACCCAGCCGATCGTCAACATGCGCAAGGCCGTCGACCGGGGTGACGTCTGTGTGTTCGCCTGCCGGGACGGCACCGCCGCCGAGGACGACTTCGCGTACTGGGCGAAACGCATCGAGCGGGTGCTGTACCACGCCGAGCACACCGGCCGCGACATGGAGGTCGACCGCTCGAAGTTCATCCTCGCCAAGCGCGAGAACGAGGAGGGCCGGCAGTTCTACAACAAGCGCACGGACTACGAGCTCGACGACGACGTGTGGGCACTGCGGCCGACGGCCAACTCCCGGGTGCCGGTGCGGTGGATCGACGACGGCGAGGAGATCGTCGTCGAGGACAACGACAGCGGCACCTTCGCGACGTTCGACTCCGTCGAAGACGCCGTCGAGGGCGACCGCAGTGCCGTCCCCGCCTACTACGAGTACCGCGCCGACGAGGACGAGTACGTCCTCTACCACGACGGCGACAAGCGTCACTACGCGAGCGAGGAGGAGATCCTCGACGAGTGGAGCCGATTCAAGGCACCGTACGTCCCCGAGGCGGACTTCGAGACGCCGATCAAGGAGGTGAGCGAGGACGACTTCACCTTCGTCGTGTTCCCCGACGACGACAACGACCGCTACGACGGCCCGCAGGTGTACGAGGACGGCGAGGTCGTCCCCCTGGAGGCGTACACCGACCCCGAGCACGACGCGATCGCGGCGGCACACGAGCGCGAGGAGACGCCGGCCGACGGGAACGACGCCGAGGCCACCGCACGGGCCGAGGAAGGCGCCGTCACGGACCCACAGGGGGAGGCGAAGGCCGTCGCGGACACGGGCCGAGACGCCGGCGCGGCCCCGGCGGCGGAGACGGGCGACGCGGGACGCGCGACCGCGGACACGGGCGAAGACGCCGGCGCGGCCCCTGCGGCGGACGACACGGGCGGAGGCGCCGACGAGGCTCGGGCGGCTGGCACGGACGGCGAGACGACCCCGGAGGACACCGAGTGGACCGACGGCGACGCCACCCCGGCGGCGGAGGAGGTGCTGTTCCTCTGTGGCGGCCCCGAACCCGACGAGGGGACGGGCCCGAGCGGTCCGGACCAGCAGGTGACCGCCGCCGACGGCGGGCACGACCTCGGACTGGTCCACGGGGGCCTGTTCGAGGACGGCCCCGACCTCGCGCTGCGGTCCGGCTCGACGACCGCGGAGGCGGGCGACACGGCCACTGGCCCCGTCGCGGGCGAGACGGAGCCGTCGGGGACCGACCCCGGTCACGGCCCGGCGCCCGACACGCGGGAGTCCGCCGAGGGGTCCGACCGGGCCCCGGACGACGTGTCCGCGTCGAGTGACGCGAGCGGGGAGTCGGCACCGGACGCGGAGACGGAGGCGTCAACGGAGGACGGGTCGGACGACGCGACCGACGATCCGAAGGAGGAGTTCTTCGACGCCTTCGGCGACTGACGGGATCGCCGGCGCGGGATTTTTGCCCCCAGCAACCGACCGATCGGCATGGACCACGAGGCGGACGTCCGGGGCGTGGGGGTGAGCATCGACGAGGACGGGCGCGCCCACGCCGTGGTGCTCGAGATCGAAGAGGAGGACAGGATCGTACCGATCTACGTCAGCCCGGAGCAGGCCCACTCGATGCAGGTCGCGCTCCAGGGCCGGCCGCCCGAGCGGCCGCTCACGCACGACCTGTTCGTGGAGATGATCCGCGAGTACGGCGGCGCGGTCGACCGCGTCCGGGTGGACGACCTCTCCGACGGCACCTTCTACGCGAAGATCGACGCCGAGGCGTACAAGGGGGGCGAGCGCCGGTCGGTGGTGTTCGACGCCCGGCCCAGCGACGCCATCGCGATCGCCCTGCGGGTGGACTGTCCGGTGCTCGTCGAGGACGAGGTGCTGTCGCGGGCGGGTCGCCCCACCTCGGAGTTCGACATCACCGAGTCCGGCACGAGTGACGGCGAGGACACCGACGACTACCGCTGACGCCTGCGCCGTCGAGCGACGGACACCGGGAGCCGGAGGGCCCGCGGTGTGCCGGCGGCCTCGACCGGTGACGGAAACCATATTGGGACCCCCCGCCGAAGCGAAGCCATGACCAAGCGACACGTCCGGCTTCCCGAGTCGGCGGCGGCGGACCGCGACGCCTTCGTCGACGAGGTGGACGACCGACTCGCCGGCGACGAGGACGACTACGAGGTGGTGCGGGACGTGCTGGTCGACCTCAACGGCGACCGCGAGCGCTACGACGCCTGGCAGCGCGGCCGCACCGTCTCCAGTGCAGAGCGGGCCCGCTTTCGCTCGTACGACCCCCGCGACGCCACGCTGGAGAGCGAGTACTACGCCGACGCCGACCCGGAGGCGTTCGAGCGCTCGAAGCCACTCCAGTGGCTGTGGCGCCAGTTCGACAACAGCCCCGTCGCCGACAACGTCGACTTCGCGCTGCCGTTCCGGGAGATGCTCGCCGGCCACCTGTTCGCCGAGGCGGGCGAGAACCTCCGGCTGTTCACGGGGATCACGATGACCTACGGCCACAACGTCACGATCGGGGACAACGTCGTGATCCACGACGA
>CAYODS010000016.1:29545-32291 GCA_964402765.1 uncultured Halobacteriales archaeon | reverse complement strand
TCGTCGGCGGCTACCTCGGCAGCCTGGACCTGTCGTACCCGTGGTTCGTCGCCGCGGGGGTCACCGCCCTGGGCGTGGTGGTGTTGCTGACGATCGAGGAGCCGGCGACCTACGAGCGGGCCGACACCGAGGACCTCACCTTCCGTCGCACGCTCGATATCGTCCGCGAGACGCTGTCCCGGCGCTCCCTGCGGTCGTTCGTGCTGTACTACTACGTCCTGTACGCGGCGGTGACCTACCTCGTGTTCGTGTTCCTCCAGCCGATATTCGAGACGGTCGTCCTCGACCTGGGGGCGTCGGAGACACAGGTGCGCTCGCTGCTGGGGTGGTTCTACGCCGCCTACAGCCTGTTCGGGGCCGGGCTGAGCTACTACGCCGGGGCGATCCGCGACCGCGTTGGGCTGCGGACGTGGTTCGTGTGGCTGCCGTTCGTCGTCGGCGGGGCCCTGGTGGGGCTGTACTTCGTGCCGCTGCTGGCGCTGCCGGCGTTTCTGCTGGTGCGTGGGCTGTCGGACGTGACGCGGTCCTTTGCCGGCCAGTACGTCAACGACCGCGTCGAGACGACGGGCCGGGCGACGGTGCTCAGCGCGATGGCGATGGTCAGCGGGCTGGCGGTCGTCCCGTTCCAGCTCGGCAGCGGCCTCGTCTCCGATCTGGTCTCCCCCTCCTTCGCGCTCGCGGTCGCCGGGGTCGTCCTCGTCGTCTGCGCCCTGGCGATCCTCCTGTGGGAGCCGCCAATCGAGCGCGAGGCAGTCGCTGTCACGGAGGGGTAGCCAACCGACTCCCGGCGACACCGGACGGGCCGACTCACCCGGTGTGTTTGTAGACGACGGGCGTGGGTCCACGAGTGGGGGGGATCGCCACAGCACGGTCACCCGGATCATGACCGCGGAGGGCTCTCTGGGGGCGCCGTGGCGGGCAGTCGCCGCGGCGTCGACCTCGCCGGCGGCTGGCCCGTCGAGTGCCACACCGCCGCAGGGCCCGTCTCGCTCCGACCCGACCTCGCCGTCGACACCCGACGCCGACTCACGGAGCGACACGCAGTTAATGATCCGTGCGTGACCCGACGTATGCCCGAGGATCGCTCCGGCGGAGGACCGGAAGCGTCCCGCAACAGAGTCCGGTGGGTCGTCGGCGCCGTCGGTGTGGTCGTCCTCGTCTCGACGCTCGCGCTGTCTGCCTCGACCGCCGACACGACCCACACGAACGACCTCACCGCGCCCCCGCAGGTCGTCGCTGACGGCGAGATTGTGGTCGACTCGGCGTTCAGTTCCCGCGAGGGGTATCTGGTGGTCCACCGGGTCGACGGTGACAGCCCGGGTGAGCCGCTCAGTTGGGTCGCCATCGAGGACGGCTCTCACGACAACCTGCGCGTTCCGGTCGAGGGCCTCGAGGGGACGACCGAGGTGTGGCTGGTGCTGCACGGCGACGACGGCGACAGGGAGTTCGAGCCCGGCGACGACCCGCCGCTGTACTCGTTCGGCGAGCCCGCCGGCGCCCGGGTGCCCGTCGCGGTCGGCGACAGCCCGGTGTACCTTCTGTCTCAGAGTTTCGGCCCCGTCGACTCCGACGGCAGCGTCACGGTCGAACGGGTGGCCGTCGACCGCCCGGCACACGTCGTCGTCCGGGCGTACGACGACGGCGACCCCGGGCGTGTGGTCGGGACGACCCGCGTCGGGCCGGGGACCACCCGGAACGTCTCCGTGGCACTGTCCGGGGGATTCTACGCCGACCAGGAGGACAGTTTCCGAACCGTCGTCACGCTGCACGAGGCCGACGGCGACGGCACGTACGACGGCGAAGACCCCGTGACCGTCGGCGGTGACCCCGTCCAGTCGCTGCTGGTCGCCACGAAGGGGTCAAGCGTCGGCGTCGTCGTCGCGACGACGACCGACACCCGGGCGACCCCGGAGCCCACCACGACGGAGGGGCCCGACTCCGACTCTGGACCCGCGGCCACGACCACTCCCGGCTCGCCGGCGACCGGCGACGACACGACCTCGGCCCCGGCCGCCACCGGCGACGGCGGACTGGCACAGCCCGGTCTGGGCGGCGTCCTCGCGGTGGTGTCCGTCGTCCTCGCACTGCTCGCCCTCGCCGTGCGCCGCCCGCGGTGAGCGTGTCCGGGGCGTCGGATCGCCGGCAGGCTCTTGTCGGTGGGGCGCCGGCGTCGGGACGGACGACTCGTGGTCGACCAGCGACAGATCGAGGCGACCGACGCGGTGATGACGCTGTTCGCCGTCGTCTGCCTGCTCGGCGGCGTGTTCGGCGTCGGCTGGGGTGGCCTCAAACTCGTGACCCAGGAACTCGCCCTCGGTGGCACACAGACCGTCGACGGGACCGTGGAGGCGTCGTCCGTGCGGGTCGTCGAGGACCGGGACCCGGACGGCCCGCCGGCGGACGACCAGTACGCGGTCGACGTGCGCTACGTCTACACCGTCGACGACCGGCAGTACACGGGTACGAACGTCTACCCGGGCTTCACGGGCGAGCAGTTCAACACGCGTAGTGAGGCGAAGGCCGTCGCCGACCGGTTCCAGGCCGGCGAGTCGGTGACGGTGTACGTCCACCTGGACGACCCGTCGCGGTCGTTCCTGATCGCCGAGCGCCGGCTGGTGTTCCCGCTGATCTCTGGACTGGTGGGCGTCCTGGCGCTAGTCGTCGGCGCCGCGATGTGGTTCGTCGACGCGGAGACGCTGCTCGCCCTGCAGCGGTCCGGCCCGTACGAGTGACCGTCAACGGGGGG
>CAYODS010000016.1:24348-29445 GCA_964402765.1 uncultured Halobacteriales archaeon | reverse complement strand
GGGGGCAGGCGTCGGTCGGGCGGTCAGTCCGACTCGGTGACGGTCCGTGGGGGCGGGCGCCGGTCGGGCGGTCTTCCCGACGACGCTGCCCAGCAGGATGCAATCGGTGGCGATCCGCGTCGGCGCCGTGGTTCTCGATGGCTGCGTCGACAGAGACCACGAGGAGGCGTTCACGGAAGCACGGTCAGGAGGGCGGCGCCGCTCAGGACGACGACGGCGGTCGCACACGCGTACACGATGATTCTGAGTTTCGCCGTGTACTCCGCTTGTTCCTGGTCACTGACCACGGTGACGCCCCGCTCCGCGGCCCCGAGTGTCGCCCGCTTGAACCCCATTTCTTTCACTTCTGCGCGAACGAACACGTGCTCACCCTCGGTCAGCCGTGCCTCGGACACTCGCCGTGTCCCTCGTTTTTTCACCCCGATCACTGGCTTCCCCTCGGCGGGACCGATGCCCAGCTCCCGGAACGCTCGTTGGACGTGATCCGGTGGCTCCTCTGACGGCGAGAGTTCGTACAGTCGGTCCCACTCCTGGAAGTCGAACGCCACGCGCCCGAAGACCCCCCCGTTCCCGGCCAGGGCCCACCGCCCGAGTAACTCCCTGACCCCCAGATCCTGATCGCTCCCGACGGGAGCCGCGGTGTCTCCCGCCTCTCGCCCGAGGAACGCCGAACTGTCCGTCTTCACCTCCCGTCCAGTTGTGTCTGCCGTCTCGCCGTCGGGGTCCACGTCGGCGGTCGCGTTCGAGTCGGCGTCGGACTCGCTGTGGTACAGCGGTCCGAGATCGAGCGTCGCCTCGCGTCCGTCTTCGGTCACGACCACGGCGTCGTTGGCGCTGGCTCCTCTCGAGAGCTCGTTCCACGTCTGGCGTCTGACATCGCCCTGATACTCCTGCACTCGCCAGGCCACGGCGAGAGCACGGTCCTGGCTGAACGGCGCGGAGACCGGCCCGTCTCCGGGTCGCAGTGTGCCCTCTATCTCGACGACGTCACCGGGGTCTGCCGTCGTCAGGTCGTCGTCAGGGTCGGCCACCTGCCGGTAGACGGGCCACGTCCCGTACAGTGCGGCTCCAGTCAGTACCACGACCACTACCGCGGTGAGCAGAAACGCCTCCTGAAACGACGCTCGCTCCGACTCACCCAGCAGCGAAACTACGAGTGCGAGGACGACGACGGCTAAACCAACACCGACACCCGCGATACGTCCATCACTCATCTCTGTGTGACGACTGGTTCATATATGTCACATGGAGTAAAAAACATTCTGCCGGTACGCCGGTGTCCGGCCACCACCGGAAACGGAGTGTCGACGACGTCGTGACGGGCCGTGTGCCCGAAGGCGGCTGACGGGACCGATCGACAGAGCGGTCGTCGTCGACACCGGGGACGACGGTCCCCGACAGGTCGACGACGCGTTCGACGTTCTGCTCGGCCCCAGCGAATGTAACAACACGACCGTCGTGTCGTGGTTCGACTCGCTCCGCGAAGGAGTCGTTCACCTTGCCGGCAGCGTGGCGCGGTCGTACGGCGTCGAACTGGCGGAAGACGAGGTCACACTGGAGTACCAGTGCGTGTTTCGGACCGAGTGGGACGCGGAGGTCAGAGCCGTCGAGCAGGCGTTTGGAGAGGAAGCCGACCTCGAGGGGTTCAGCGTCACCAACGCTTTGACCGACGGCGGTCCCGTGTCGCCCACCGGAACGGCGCCGCTTGGAGCGTTCGACGGGGCAGTCAGTCGTTAATCAGGGTCGGAGGCGCCTAGACACCGGTCGGTGTCGGCGCGGGTCCGTGACCAGTCCGAGCGAGTCAGTCCGACTCGGCGACGGTCATCACGGGGACGGGCGCCGAGCGGACGGTCTTCTCGGCGACGCTGCCCAGCAGGATGCGGTCGGTGCCGGTCCGGCCCGTCGTCCCCATACCGACGGCGTCGACCGCGTTCGTCTCGATGTAGTCGAGGATCGCCTCGACGGGCGCCCCGTGTTCGACGTGGCGGACCACGTCGACGCCGTGGTCCTCCCCGGTGGTGACGACGCCGTCGACGGCCTCGGCGGCGGCCTGTTCGGTCTCCTCGCTGGCGACCGTCGAGCGGACGTCCATCCCGAGTGCGGTGTCGTCCACGACGGAGAGGGCGTGGACGGTCGCGTCCAGTTCGGCCGCGAGCGCGACGACGTGCTCGGCGGCGCGGGTCGCCGCGGGACTGCCGTCGGTCGGCACCAGCAGGCGCTCGTAGGGGAAGGTGAGCTGCTCGTCGGGTTGCATCCGCACGCTGAGCACGGGGACTGGGGAGAGCCGGACGACCTTCTCGGAGACGCTGCCGAGCAGGTACCGCGAGACGCCCTCGCGGCCGTGGGTCGGCATCACGACGAGGTCGTGGTCGTACCGCTCGGCGTAGTCGACGATCGTCTCCGGGGGGTTGCCCTGGACGACGTCGGTCTCGTAGGACACCGCGAGCGTGTCGAGTGTCTTCGCCGCCTCCTCGACGACGTCCTCGCCCTCCTGGACGAGCGCGTCGACGGCCTGGCCCTCGACGACGATGACGCTGTCGCGGGTCGTGTCGGCGACGTACAGGACGTGGATCGTGGCGTCGGCCCAGTGAGCGATCTCGCTCGCGTGGTGGAGTACCTCCCCGGCCCCGTCGCTCCCGTCGAACGGGAGCAGGATGTCCTCGTACATCGGCACCGCCTACGCCTCCCGGACGCCTAACACTTTGGCCGCGCCCTGCCGGGCGAGACGCGGGGAGCCGGCGAAGACCGGACGAGCCGGTTCAGCAGTCCCTCGCGGGGAGAGGGGTGGGTCTCAGTCGGACTCGCCGGTCTCTGCCGGCTCCTCGGGCGGGACGGCGTCGCGGTCGACGGACACCCGGACCTTCTGGATGCGGGTGTCCTCCACCCCCTCGATCCGGAGGGTGACGTTCTCGTACTCGAAGGTCTCGCCCTGCTCGACGAGTCGGCCGGCGAGGTTGAAGATGAAGCCGGCGATCGTCTCGAACTCCTCGCCCTCCGGCAGGACGACGTCCAGCGCCTCGTTGACCGCCTCGACGTTGACGGCGCCGTTCACGAGGACGGTGTCGTCGTCGACGACCTCGACGGGGCGCTCCTCGTCGCCGGCGAGTATCTCGCCGACGATCTCCTCGGTCAGGTCCTCGGTGGTGATCAGCCCCTCGGTTGCGCCGAACTCGTCGATGACGATCACCATGTGGATGCGGTTCTCGCGCATCTCCGAGAGGAGTTCGTCGACGTTCTTCGACTCGGGGACGTGCAGCGTCGGGGAGACGACGTCCTCGACGGTGAGTTCGTCGAACCGGTCGGCGTCGGAGTCCTCCAGTTCGCGGACGTCGAACACGCCGACGACGTTGTCCAGCGAGTCGCCGTAGGCCGGCAGGCGGGCGTGACCGGTCTCGATGCACTGCTGGATGGCCGCCTCCACGGTGGCGTCCTTCGAGACGGCGGCCATGTCCAGGCGGGGGGTCATCACCTCCTTCGCGGTGGCGTCGGTGAACCGCAGCGTCCGCTGGAGCATCTGTCGCTCCTCCTCGTCGAGGACGCCCTCGCGCTCGCCGGTCTTTATCATGTTGCGGATCTCGTCACGGGTGACGTAGGTGGACTCGATCGAGGCGGTGCCCCCGGTGACCCGGTTGACGATCCGCGTCAGGTAGTAGAACACGACGATCAGCGGCCACAGCACCTTCTCGACGACGGTCAGGCCGATGGCGACCCGGCGGGCGTGGAGTTCGGTGTTCTCGACGGCGTAGGACTTCGGGGCGCTCTCCCCGAAGATCAGCACCATCGACGTGATACCCAGCGAGGAGACGACGACGGCGGTGCCGGCGTCGAAGTAAAACCCCACCAGCGTCGTCGAGATGGAGGACATGGTGATGTTGACCATGTTGTTGCCGACGAGGATCGTCACCAGCAGCCGGTGGGGGTCCTCCTTCAGCGTCTTCACCGCCCGGGCGCCGCGCTCGCCGCGCTCGACCATCGCGTCCACCTGATGGGTCGGCAGCGAGAACAGGGCGATCTCCGAGGAGGAGAAGAACCCAGACCCCAGCAACAACACCAGGATCAGCGCGACGCCGACGACGGTGAGCTGTGTCTGTCCCAGCTCGACGCCGACGACCGGTATCGTCGTCTGTGCGAGTCCCACCGCCGACGCCGTGGACACGAATGCGACCATCGATACCGGTCGTTGCCACAGCAGCCCCGTAACGCTTGGTCCTCGGCGCGGGCAGTCGGTGTCGTCACCGACGGGTCCCCGACGTCGCTCGCTTCACGGTCACGGACGCCTCCGGGAGACGAACGGTCCTGGGGGAGTCCGTCGGTCGAGGTCGACACCCCGCCCCTGGCGGTCCCGGCCCGTGGGGACTACTGGTGTCCCTCGTGGACCCGGAAGGCCACGTCGACGGTGGTCTTGTACTCGGTGATCCGTCCGTCCTCCACGCTCGCCGTGTGGTCGTGGACCTCGACACCGGAGATGTCGTCGACGGTCATACTCGCCTCGCGGACCGCCTCGCGGGCGGCCTCCTCTCAGGACTCCTCCGAGGTGCCCAGCACCTTGATGATCTTGACTGCCGTCATGTGGACCCTGGCCTCCGCGACCCACCGTCTTCACAATACGCCGGCCACTGGCCCGGTGGCCGACCGCTGACCGGTAGGACGCCGTTACCCGACGCGTGGCGCGTGCGCCCCTCCCGACGCTCACTCGCGGGGGTCGGGGCCGTGTCGGGCTCAGACGCGGACGGCGCCGGTCACGAACGCCACCAGCGGGACCGCCACGAGGGTGTGATACAGGACGAGCACCGCCTGGCCGGTCGCCGTGATGCCGTCCGGCGGTGCGAGGAACACCGGCCCGAGCATCAGCAGGAACACGGCGACGGCGGCGAGCGCGAAGGTCCGCGCAGGACGGGCGCTGCGCCGGACGAGGACGGCGTACACGACGGCGGCGCCGATCCCGGCCACGACGGTCGCCGCGACCAGCGGTCCCGCGGCGAACGGACTCATCGCCCCGGTCGCGCCCACCTCGACGCCGAACTCGTCGACGATCGCCTGCGCGGACAGCACCGCGAGGACGGCGATACCGACGCCGGCGGTCGTGCGCCGGAGGAG
>CAYODS010000016.1:21421-24248 GCA_964402765.1 uncultured Halobacteriales archaeon | reverse complement strand
ATAAACAGGCGGTCCGTACCGGCGCTCGACGGTGCTTACCCCGGTGCTGTCGGGCGGCCGTCTCCACGACGGCGCGGAACCGCCCGTCAGTCGGAACAGACACCCGGGGCGGGGTCGGTCGCGCGGTCAGCCGAGGTCGCTCTCGTCCCGGCTACTCAGCCCCACGTCGCTGGGGCTGCCCTCGTCCTCGTGGGCGTTGAGCCCGTCGGCACCGACGTGGACGGTGTGGTCACGGTCGGCCCACCCCCCGTCCTCCGGGGTCGACTCGACCCCCGGCGCGTCGGACGCCGCGGGCCCGATCCCGAGTGCGTGAGCGCCGCCGCCGACCACCAGCAGGCCGGCGAGGGCTACGCTCGCCCCCCGGAGCGGCCTGCCGAGGGCGCTCTGGCCGGCACCGTACGCCGCCGTCGTCCCGACCAGGCCGAACACCGCCGCCGACACGAGCGCCCCCGCGGACAGCGCCCCGGCCGCCTGCACCAGCGCGACCAGCGCCACGCCGGCGGCGACGAGTCCGACCACCGCACGCGCCGACAGGAGGACGTCCCGGACCAGCACCGACACCACGCCCCGCGGGTTCCGCCGCACCCGTCGCAGCAGTCTGCCTGCCATGTCTTGGCGTACCACTTTCTCCCGACGTGATAGTTCCGTCGCGGTCTCCCGGCACGGGCGCTCATCCGTCCGGAGCGTTCCCGGAGGTCGCTCGCTGGGAACCGGCGCCGCGCCGGGGGCGGCCGCCGCGGCCCGCTTCGCCGGTGACCGTCAGGCTCAGAGGGGGACCGTCGCGGCCCGCTCGTACTGTTCGCCGTCCTCGGGCGGTCGCGTGACGGTGACGTTGTCGACGGTGAAGTCCCACTCCAGGTCGTAGTCGAGCAGGAACTCGGCGATCCGCCCGGCGAGTTCGTCGTCGATACCGAGCGCGAAGCCGACGTGTGGGAACCAGCGGTGGGGCCGGTAGTACGGCACCGGCGGGGTGCCGAGGTCCGCGACGGCGTCGACAACGTCCTGGTGCAGCGCGGTCAGGGCGGGCGACTTCGCGACCGGCAGCCACACGACGTTGCCGGGGAACAGGCCGACGCCGTCGGTGTGGACGCCGAGGGGGTCGTGGTCGGCGACGGCCCGCTCGACGGCGTCGATCACCGCCGCGGTGTCGGCGTCGTCGTCAAGCACGTACAGCGTGAAGTGCGGGAACGGGTTGACGTACTCGTCGACGCCGAACCGGTCGACCAGCTCCGCGCGGATCGACCGGACGGTGCTGTACTGTGGCTCCGGGAGGGTCGGTCCGACGATGGTGGGCACGGTTGCCGGGCAAATCGGGGCCGCAGGGGTGTGTCTGTCGGTTCGCGGGTCGTGAGGCCGCGGTGGCCCGCGGCCGCTCAGAGGTTGGCCGCCCGGTAGCGGCGGTAGCCGACGGCAAGCGGCACGACCGCCCACAGTCCGAGCAGCACGAGACTGAACCACTGCGAGAGGTACCACGGGCCGGCGCCGTCCAGCGACCCCGAGAGGACGCCGCTGACGGCGTTCGAGTACGCGGCGCTGGGCGGCAGGTTCACCAGGAAGACCACCCAGTCCGGTGCCGTGGTCAGGGTGCCGGTCGCCAGTCCTTCGGGGACGGTGAACCCGTTGGCGACGAACCACGCGCCCAGGGGCACCACGTCCCAGGCGAACTCCAGGCCGACCAGCGCGAGCACGCTGGCCGTGGCCGCCCGGGCGGTCGAGGTGGTGCTCGCGGAGATCCCGACGAACAGCGCCACGTACACGACCACGAACAGCATGGTCACGGCGGCGAAGAGGGCGTACTCTGTCGCCGCGAACGGGACGTCGGCGGCGAACACCACCGCCAGCATCGCGACCAGGCCGACCACGACCGGCACCGCGAGCACCAGTGCACGCCCGAGGACCTTCCCGAGCACCACGTCACCGCGGGAGTGTGGCAGACTCAGCAGGAGCTTCCCCGACCCCGACTCCGTCTCGCCGGCGACGGACTTGTACGCCGTCACCAGCGCGGCGACGGCGACGAAGATCGCGACCGGTGCCGACAGGAAGGCCAACAGCCCGAGCGAGGAGGCCTCCGCGTCGGCGGACACCTCCGGCACGTAGGCGTACAGCGCCGCGAACAGCACCGCCAGGAGGAGGAAGGCGACCGACAGCCCCCACAGCGACCGCGACCGGCGGGCGTCGTTGAAGTCCTTCCGGGCGACGACGGCCCAGCTCATCGGGCCGCCTCCCCGGACTGTTCGTCCGCCGGCGGCGCGAGACCGTTCCCCTCCGCGGGACCGGTCTCCGTCGCCGTCGAGTCGGCGTCGGCCGCCCGCTCGCTGGCGCCGTCACCGGTGTAGGCGGCGAACAGCTCCTCCAGCGAGGTCTCCGCGGTGGCGAAGTCCTGGATCGCCGCGCCGGCGGACTCCAGGGCGTCGAGGACGGCGGCCTTGCCGCCCTCGGTGTGGACGGTGACGGTCCGGTCGGTCGCCTCGACCTCGCGGACCCCCTCGACGGCGGCGACCGCAGTGAGGGCGTCCGCGGGCACCGCGTCGACGGTGATCGTCAGCCGGGACGCCGTGTCGACGGCCTCGCGCAGACCGGCGATCGTGTCGACGGCGACCACTCGCCCCTCGTCGATGATCCCCACCCGGTCACACACCGCCTCGACCTGTTCGAGGACGTGCGAGGAGAAGAAGACCGTCGCCCCACGGGCGGTCTCCTCGCGGATGATCGACCGCATCTCGCGGGCGCCGTTGGGGTCCAGTCCCGTCGAGGGCTCGTCCAGCACGAGTAGCTCCGGTTCGCCCGCGAGCGCCATCGCGAGCACCAGCCGCTGGCGCATCCCCTT
>CAYODS010000016.1:8987-21411 GCA_964402765.1 uncultured Halobacteriales archaeon | reverse complement strand
ATCCCCACGCGCTCGAGCAGCGCGTCGGGGTCGTCGTCCACGCCCTTCGAGTCGATCGCGAACTCGACGTGCTGGCGACCGGTCAGCCGGCCGTACACCTGGTAGCCGTCCGGGAGGACGCCCGTCCGACGGCGGATCGTCTCCGTGTCCGCCCGGGCGTCGAGCCCCAGCACGCGGACGCTGCCCGAACTCGGTCGGACGAAGTCGAGCAACACGTCGATCGTCGTCGACTTGCCCGCGCCGTTCGGCCCGAGGAAGCCGAATATCTCCCCCCGTTCGACGGTGAGGTCGACGTCGTCGAGCGCGACCACGTCGCCGAACCGCTTCGTCACGTCTCTGAGTTCTATCGCTGCTGCCATGCCCCACGGACGACCTGTCAATACATAATTCTTCTCCGCCCCGGGGTAGCACGGCGCGCGGTGGGCGGTCCGTCGCCGTGGCCGTCGTCGGGTAGCGGTTCGGAACGGTCCGTGCCTGGCACTGCCGTCGAGCGGGTGGCCCCAGTCGAGACGGCGGACCGGCGCGGCCGCGGCTCTCAGCGGTCGTCGGCGTCGGGGTCCAGCACGGTCACCGCTAGCGGCGCCTCGTCGGTGCGAACGACCGGCACGTCCCCGGGGTCGAGCGTCAGGGGCAGTGCCCGCCAGTCCAGGTCCCCTCCGAGGTCGAGGCGGTACGGCGCCGCGAGGCGCTCGGGGTCCGGGTCGTACGGGTCGGTCCGGGCGGCGACGTACGCCCGGTGCACCTGGACGGGGTCGACGACGACACCCGGGTCCACGTCGGGCGGCGACTCCTCGACGATCGTGACGCGGGTGGTCACGTCGAGGTACTGGCCGTGCCCGGAGTAGATCGTTCCGCGCTCGTAGGCCGCCAGCCGGACGGTGTCGCCCGCCGAGAGTGCCGCGAACGTCGTCCGGAGCGCGTCGGTGTCGGCCTCGCTCGCGGTGACCAGGTCCGCCTCGGGGACGGAGAGCGCGGGCGGCCAGTACACCCCGTCCCAGCCGGGGGGGTCGGTCCCGGGCACCGCCGACAGCGCGTCGTGGACGTGGTCGGCGCAGTCCGGACACAGGCCCGTGTACCAGTCCTCGGAGACGCCGTGCCCCCAGAGGTCGAGCAGCGTGGCGTCGTCGTCGATCCGGACGCCACAGCGCCCGCAGGCGGTCGGGGGGTGGTCGTGTTCCCGGTCGAAGCCGGTGCGGACGGGCACGAGGTGGTCCAGGTCGGCCAGCAGCGACTCGACGGCCGACCAGCAGTGTGGGCACAGCTCCCAGGTGGCGATCCGGCGGTCGTACGCCCGTTCGAGCCCGTCGAAGAGGCTGAGACTGGGCGGCGGGTCGGCGATCGCCGCGGGGACGGCCCGCTCGCAGGCGGCACAGTAGCCGTACTCCGAGAGCTGGCCCGGGACGAGACACTCGGCCATCGTTCTCTGGGTGGGGTGCCGGTCGGAAACCGGCTGTGGTCGGTCGGGTGTCGAGCGGTCGGGGGCTGGTCGGAAATCGGCTGTGGCCGGGCGACTCAGCGCCCGGGCGCTCGCTGCTCGGTGGACCGCTCGCGCCCCTGGCCGGCGCCGAGCGCACGGCGGGTCTCCGGGGCGAGTTGGGAGTACATCGGCAGCGAGACGCGGGCGTAGCCGCGGGGGCTGACGAAGAACCCCTCGCCGTCGCCGAGCTGCTGGAGGATCGGCGTCAGGCCGTCGCCGGTGACGGTCCGGGCGGTCCGCCGGCCAGCGCCGCCGTCCTCGTAGGCGAAGTCGGTGACCCGGGTGTCGCCGCCGAGCCGGTGCCGGACGTACTCGACGGTGCGGGGGTCGCCGCTCCGGAGGTGCAGCTCGTACAGCATCCCCGAGCGCAGTGCCTCGCCGACGTGTGCGCCGTACTTGGCGTCGAGCTGGGAGATGGACTGCAGCCCGAGGATGGACTGTGCGTTCTGGGCGCGCCCGGTGTCGACGAGCTCCTCCATGTTGGTGACGTCGGGGATGCGGGCGAACTCGTCGAGCACGTAGTACGCCTGGCCGCGGTCCCGCAGGCCGAACTTGATCGCCCGGTGGAGGAAGAACCGGAACGCGGGCCGCACGCGCTCGGCCTCGGCGATCGGGAAGTCCAGAAGCAGCACCCGCCCGTCGGGGTTCTCCATGTACTCCCGGATAGAGACCGTCTCGCCCGCGTCGGCGGGCAGGCACAGGTCGCCGGCGCCGAACGTGCGCCGCAGCACCAGCCGCAGCGTGGTGTACACGCCGGCGGTCTGCTTGCGGGCGTTCGGCGTGATGGTGCCGGCGGCCCCCTGGAGGTCCGGGTACACCGGGTCGCCGTCCTCGCCGGTGGCACTCAGCAGCTCGTAGGCCTCCTCCTGGCCGAACCGGCGGACGAAGTCGATTAGCTCCAGGTTGTCGGGCTTCAGTCCCGCCCGCTTGCCTTCGCGGTAGAGGTACCGCAGTAGCCCGCCCAGCAGCGTGCTCGCGGCGTCCGGGAAGAACACGTTCTTCGAGTGGGCACGGTGCTCCTTGAATAGCACCTCCGCCATCTCGTCGAACTCGTCCTCGCCCTTCGGGCCGCCGGGGTCGATCTCCTCGAAGATGTTGTACACGTGGCTGGCGTTCCGCGTCGACAGCCGCACCACGTCGTCGCGTCGCTCGGCCCACTCGACGTAGTCGTCCTTGAACGAGAACACGACGACGGGCGTGTCCTCGTCGGCCTGGATCTGGTTCAGCAGCAGCGTGATCGCCTCGGTCTTGCCGGCGCCGGGCTCGCCGGTCACCAGCAGGGACTTGTTGCGGGCGACGCTTGCGAGCGAGGGACTCTCCAGGGTCCCCGGGACGTGCTCGCGGGCGTCACGCAGCGGCAACAGGAGACCGTCGCCGGCGTCGGCCGCCGCCGTCCGGACACCGCGCTCCCAGTCCCGGCAGATCGAGACGACCTGGCCGTCCTCGACGCGGGCGACGTACACCATGCCCGTCGCCACGTCGCCGGGGAACCGGTCGCCGTCGATCGGCACCGACACGCTCCGGGTGGCCCCGGCCAGCGGGGCCAGCTCGGCGACCACCGTCTCGGTCGCCTCCGCGCCCAGACCGTGGTGGACCGACTCGACCGTGAGGCTGTACTCGCCGTCGCCGAGCCCGCTCGGCAGGCCAGTCACCGTCATCGTACTCCACGGTAGGCACCCGAGGCCCACGGACGGTCGCTCAACCACCTGGTTGACCCAAGATTCAAGTGTGCTCGATGTCGTCACGTTTCAACCCTCGGTCAGACGGGTGGCTGAGCGAGGCCCCATCGCCGCAACGGTCTAATACCGTCGTGGAGTGATCCGACCCATGACACGACCGTGGATCGCCGTTCCCAGCGTGGGGTGGTACCGGTGAGCGAGGCGGGGCCGCGAGCGGTCACCGACGGCGAGCCGGAGAACGGGGAGGTGTCCCTGGAGGAGGGCGGGCGTGCCCTGCTGGAGCGCGTGCGGGACGACCTGGTGGGCAACGAGGAGACACGGCGGACCGTCGCCGGCGCGGCGGCGGTCGACAGGGTGGCGACGCGGGCGGAACTCGCGGACCTGGCCGGGCGCGACCCGCACAACGTCTCGAACAACGACACCCTCGACACCCTCGACGAGGCCGGCCTGTCGCTGCGGGTGCCGCCGGTGACCCGGTCCACCAACGACGAGGGCCTGTACGCGTTCTACGACTACCAGCAGGCCGTTCTCGCGGACGTCGCCGGCGCCGACGCCGGCCACGAGCTCGCGCTCCCCGACCACGAGCGAACCCGCCGCGCTCTCTCCTACGCCGGCGCGGAGATGGTCGCCGAGAAGCGGATCGAGACCGACGGCGACGCCGGGGCGACGGACACCGCAGCCGCGCCCGAGGCGGGCGACGACGCCGACGAACACCTGGCGGTCGACCTGGACGACGACCTCCGGGCGACCTGCGAGGAGTACGGGTTCGACCTCTCGGACGGGCCGCGGACGGCGCGTGACCGGGTCCAGCGGGTCCTCGAGGAGGACACCGTCTCGGTCGTGGCGAGCGGGCACGACGCCGACGAGCGGACGGTCCGGGCGGACCTCCGCGATGTCCGCTACCGGCTCAACGTCGCCATCGAGACCGGCGAACTCCGTTCGGGCGCCGGCCGGGCCGACGACACCGACGACACGGACGCGGACGACACCGTGCCCGACCCCGAGGCGGGGGTCCTCGGCTACGACTGGGTGCGGACCGAGGCCGACCGGTCGTGGACCGGGCGGTCGCTGCGGGCCCTGATCTACGCGGTGCTGACCGAGTCCGACGAGGTCGGCCCCGGCCCCGAGTCGGTCGACCGGGTCGAGCTGATAAACTACGGCGAGCCGACGGTGAAGGGGTACGAGGTGCCGACCGACCGGGGTGACGTGACCCTGCTGAGCGACGAGCCGCTCCCCGTCCCCGACGACGAGGCCAACCGACACGCCATCGACTTCCGGATCGTCGGCGCCCTGGACCGCGACGGCGAGGACGGGGAGCGGCTGGTCGAGGACCGCCTCGAACAGCACCTCAACTACGTCCACCTGCTGGCGCGCTACGACCGGTCGATGGGGCAGTCCCCCGAGGCCGTCGCGCACGGCGAGGAGCCCGACAACTTGGCCGCCGACGGTGAGGGCGGCCAGGAGTACACCGACGAGGCGGCCCGGCGCAAGGAGCGCATGGACATGTCCGTGCCGTACGAGGCCGTCCCCGACGGGCTCTGGCGGGCCATGGAGGACACGAAACTCGACCGGCTTGCGGGCGGCTACGAGACCCGCGTGTACGGCTCCGCGGACGAGGTCGTCGGCACCAGCCGCTCCTGGCAGGGGGACACGCCGTGACCCGGCGCCGCCCGCGGGACGCACTCGCCGGCTCGCACCCCTCGCCGAGCGACGACGGTACGGACGACCGACCAGACACCGACCGACGGCGTGGCGACCGTCACTCGCCACCGACCACACGATGACCGACACGACCGACACCCGGACGACCGACACGAGAAGCGTCGAGACGGCCTGGGCGGAGACGCTGGCGGCCGAACTGCCACTCCCCGAGGACGAGCGGCCACGGGCGTACGCCAACTTCCTCTTTGGCAACCCGCTGTTCACGACCGGCGAGATCGGCCCGGACGCCGCGGTCGTCCTGATAGACGACCTCCTCGACCGGCACCCACCGACGGAGTTCTTTGGCGTCGAGGGAGCGCTGTCGCCCGAGGAGTGGGCCACCCTGAAGGAGACTCTCGTCGGCCACCTCGCGGAGGGCGTCGACGGCGAGCGGCCCGGCCCGGCGAGCGCGTTCCCCGGCACCGACGCCGGCCCGGCCGAGACGGGGGCCGCTCAGGGCACGGCCTCGCCCGACACGGCACCGGGACCGTCGACCGGCACGGCGCCGACCGGGCGCGGGTTCGCCTCCGAGGGCCTGGACCTGGACGGGTCGATCACCACGCCGACGGACCTCGCGCGGGCCGTCGACGACCTCGTGACGGCGTCCGGGCTGGACCCCGGGGAGGCACGGCGCGCCCTGGAGGTGGTGCTCGCGGACCTCGACGACGACGCCGGCGGGGACGCGGGGGGTGACGATGGCGCCTGAGGAGGACCGCTCGGTGCCGCCGCTGGGCGACGGGCTGGCGGCCGAGGGGTCGCAGTTGCCCCCACCGGACGTCGACTCCGGTGTCGAACTGCCCGACGACGTGGACCAGGCGGCCGCGTTTGCCTACCCCGCGCTCAACCTCGTCGAGTTCCACGTCGACACCTCGCCGGGCGAACTGGAGGACGTGAGCCCGCTCGAACTGAGCCGCGAGCGGCGTGACGCCCTGCTGCGGCTCTTGTACACTCAGGTGAAGGCCCTGCGGGAGGAGTTGCTGCACGGCACGCGAAGCGCTCTCGGCGCGACCCGGAACGTCCGGCTGGTCGACTACCACGTGCAGCTCCTCGTGGACGACCTCGCGGCCGTCGGGGCCGGGAGGTCCGACGCCGCCGTCGACGACCTCGTGGGGACGCTGACCGACCTGGTCGACCTGCGGGCCGGCCTGGAGGCGGCCCAGGAGGAGTCCGTCGAGACCGTCGACAAGTTCCACGTCGACTCCCTGCTGACCGGCGAGGACGACGTCCTGGCGGACCTGCTGGAGCGCCAGGCCCCCCACCACCTGTTCGTGGACGACGTGCGGACGCTGCTGGAGGAGCAACTCGCCGCCGAGCGCCGGGCACACGCCGACGAGGACCAGTACCGCGCACTCGTGGCCCTCCGGGACCGCGCCGGCTGGCGACTGGCCGAGGCGGCCGCCCGGGCCGCCGCCGACGTGCCCTTCCTCGTCGAGGAGGTGGTCCCGTCGGCCCGCGCGGCCGGCGTCGACGTCGAGGCGTTCGAGACTCTCCCGCTGTCGGACCTGGCGGAGACGCTGTCGGCGCGACTCGACGCCGCGATCGAGGTCGCGGCGTCGGCCACCGCCGACGTGGCCGAGGACGCCCCGACCGAGGCGCTGGTCGACCCGATCCGCGCGGCGGTCGACGCCGAGACCGGGCACGACGGGGCCGAGTACCGACCCGCCGACGTCCCGTTGCCGCTGCTTGACGTGCCGGCACGCGGCCCCGGCGACGCCTTCCGGGGGTCCTCGGAGTCGGACGCCGAGGCCCTCGCCGAGACGGAGACCGCGGCGGGGTACTTTCTGGCCGGGGCCTTTCGCACCGTCGGCGACTTCGGTGCCGCCGTGTTCCTCACGCCCGAGGGGGAGTGGCAGTGGGCGGTCAACCCCTGGGCCAGCAACCTCGGCGTCGACGTCGAGGTGGGCGATGACGTCCGGACCTACGAGCGCTTCTGGGCGCACAACTACCTCAGCCACTCCGCCGCCCGGCAGATCGCCGCCGGGGGACGGGAGCGGATCGACTGCCCGCTGTGTGCGCGGTCTGCCGGCGGTCACTGCGGTGTCGGGGAGTGTGGCTTCACCGCGCTGCGTGGGGACCTCGTGCGGGCACTGTCCGGGGACTGACGCCTCGTCCGGTCCCGTCAGTCCCGGATCAGCCGCTCTCGCTCCGCGTAGGGGGCGGTGACGCTGCCCATCGTGGCGAGACAGTCACCGACCGCGCCCGCCGTGGCGGGGTCCGTGGACTCCGAAAGCGCCCTGACGATCCCCACCTCCGCGACGACGGCGACGCGGCGGTCGTCGGTCGCGTCGACCACACCCTGGAGCATGGCGACCAGCGCGGTGCAGCCGTCGGGCTCCGGCGCCAGGCTGTCGGTGAGGTACCCGACGATGGCGATCGGGTCCGGGGCGTCTGCGATCGCCCGCCCGACCCGCCGGGCCGTCGCCCGCGAGACGCCGCCCACGTAGGCGGCCCCGAGGACGGCCGCGGCGCCGAACTTCGTCCCCTCCTGTGTGGTCCGCTCGACCAGGGCGACGATCCGGTCGAGGTGGTCGGCCGCGGTGTCGAGGTCGCCCCTGACGGCGACGTAGGTGACGGTGAGGGCGACCTCGCGGGTGTCGGGGGTGGCGTCACCCGCGGCCAGCAGGCGGTCGAGGTGCGGTCGCAGCGCCGCGGGCGTCTCCCGGACAACGTCCACCAGCCCCCGGAGGCCCGTCTCCAGGAACTCCAGGGAGGTGTCGTCCTCGGGGTCGGTGGCCGCAAGCCACTCCAGTAGCGTCTCCAGGTGGTCCTCCAGTGCCGACGGGTCCGCCGTCGCCACCCCGACCAGCACGCCCAGCGCCCGGTTCGCGACGTTCTCGTCGTCGTAGCGCTCGCGGGCGGCGGCGACCGCGTCGAGGTGTGGCACCACCAGTTCCGGCCGACGGCTCGCCACGACGGCGAACACCACGAGGGCGTTGTCGGCCACGTCCGACAGGTCGCTGGCCGCGAGAACCCCGGCCACGGCGTCGATCGTCGCCGCCAGGTCGACCCCCTCGGTGTCGATCAGCACCGTCGGCGTCTCGCTGCACGCACTGCCCAGGGTCAGCACGGCCAGCCGCGCGGCGGTGCCGTCCGGGTCGGCACGGACCAGCGCGTCCGTGATCTCGGGGAGGTGAGCGGTCACCGCCCCCGGGTCCTGGGTGCCGACGACCCCCATCACCTCGACGCCCCGCCGGGCGACGACGTCCTCGCCGTCCCGCAGTGCCTCGACCACGGTATCGAGGTGGTCGGCGACGGCGCCGGGGTGTTCCCGGGCGACCCGCCGCAGGTGGAACAGCGCGCGACCGGCCGTGTCGGGGTCCTCCGCCGACGCCGCCGTCGTCGCCAGGGTGCCGGCGTGCTCGCCCAGCGCCGCCCCCTCCTCGCTGGCCGCGGCCGCGAACGCCCGGAGGACGGCGGCGTCGACGGTGGCCTCCTCGCCGCCGACGGTGGCGGCCGCGTCGGCGACGCGGTCTGCGTGACCCGCGACGGCGTCGGGACGGCGGTGTGCGAGGAAGGCGAGCGCCCCGAGCGCCCCGGCCCGGACCTCGGGGTCGCGGTCCGCCGACAGCAGTCCGACCAGCCGCTCGGCGTACGGCGCCACGGCCTGGGGGGCGCCCGTCGCCACCCCCTGCATCGCCGTGGCCGCCATGGCCGTCCGGTTCGCGGCCTCTGGGTCGTCGGGCGCGGCGTCCGCGTCCCCGAGGAGGCCGGCGACGGTGTCGAGGTGGTCGACCAGTCGCGACGGGGACTGCGCGGCGACGGCGGTGAGCGTCCGTGCCGCCTCGGTGCGCCTCTCTCCGGGGCCGTCCGGCGCCGTCTCCCTGACCGTCTCGACCGCCGTCGCGAAGTCCATCGTGGCCCCCTCCGCGACCGCCTCGGCCGGGACGTAGTCGACGGACTCCCGGTCCTCGGCGATGTGGTCGACGAGCCGGTCCGACCCCTCGCCCTCGCCCGCCGTGCCGGCGGACTCGAGGGCACTCGCCCGCTCTCTCGCGTCGGACCGCAGCATCATGGCGTCGGTCCCGACGACGGCGTCGCTGCTCTCCTCGCGGACCCGCTCGGCCCACCGCTGGACCGTCGTCATCGTCCGGCGGGCGGCGGCGGCCTCCTCCGCGTCCACCTCGTCCGCGTCGGGGACGGCGGCCACTAGCGCCTCGAACACCGCCAGGACGAACCCCCGGCCACGGGTGGTCTCCGGCGGCGTCGCGGAGAGGGCGTCGTCGAGGACGGCGGCGGTGTCCGGCAGGTCGCCGAGTGCCGCGGCGACGGTCTCGGCCTCGTCGCTGGCGCCACGTGCGGCTCCCGAGACCGCCACGAGGACCGACAGGGCGTCGGTGGCCCGTTCCGGCGCGCCGTCGGCCGCTGCGTCACGCAGCGCGTCCGCCACGGCCGGGACGTGGTCGGCGACGGCGTCCGGCCGGTCGGCGGCGACCGCCCGGAGGGCCGACAGCGCCTCGCTGGGGGCGTCATCGAGCGCGTCGACCAGCGTGTCCACGTCGTCGGTCACCGCCCCCGGCGCGGTCTCGGCGACCGCGGAGAGCACGCGCACGGCGGTCCTCGTGTCCGTGGCGTGGCGGCCGGCGGCGGCGACGACGGCGTCGGCACGGTCGGCGACCGCTCCGGGGTCCGCCTCGGCGGCGGTCGCGACGAGGTCGACGCCGTCGGCGGGGTCCTCCACCGCGTCGAGGGCGGTGAGGACGGCGTCGACAGCGTCCGCGAGGGCGTCGGGCGCGGCCGGGCCGACGGCACGCAGCGCGGCCAGACCCTCGCGGTGGACCGCCGGGTCGTCGTGCGTTCGCACGGCCGCCGCGACGCCGTCGACCAGCGGCCCGGCGGCCCCCGTGGCGTCGGCACCGGCGACGGCGTCGACGGCCGCCAGCCAGTCGCGGGCGACGGCGGGCGAGTCGGCACGGGCGAGGAGGTCACCCAGCGCCGCCGCGCCCCCGGCGACCGCCGCGGGACGCTCGCTCGCGACCGTGGCGGTGAGGGCGGCGGCGTGGTCGTCGTCGTCGGCGTCCGTCTGGCGGACAGCGTCGAGGACCCGCTCGACGTGGTCGGCCACCACCTCCGGCCGAGAGCGCGCCGCGACCGCGAGCGTCTCCAGGGCGGCGGGGGCGGCGCTCGCCTCGACCGCCCCCTCGTTCACCACGCCCACGTCGTGGAGGTAGTCGGCGAGGGGTTCGACCACTCCGGCGTCGGCGACGGCCCCGGGACGCTCGCGGGCCACCGACCGGAGCGCCCGGACGCCGCGTGCGGCCCGCTCCGGGTCGGGGTCGAGGTCGGCGAACCCGGCGATCGTCGGCGTCTCGTCGGCGACGGCGTCCGGTCGCGCCTCGGCGAGGGCGTACAGCGCCACCGCGGCCGGGGCGGAGATCCGGGCGGCGTTGCCGTCCCGGCTCACCCGCCCCTGTTCGAGGAAGCGGTCGGCCGTGTCCGCGAGTCGGTCGGCGTGGGCCGTCAGCGCCTCGGGCGCGGCCTCCGCGAGTGACTCGACCAGCCGGAGGACCGTCGTCTCGACGGACCGGTCGGTCGCCGCCTCGACGAGGGCCTCGGCGTGGGGGGCGAGCGCCCCGGGGTCCTCCTCGACCAGCGTCGAGAGACGGTCCGTCAGCGGACCGACGGCGTCGTCGGCGGTCACGAGCGCGTCGGACAGCGCCGCGACGACCGCCTCCGGCGGTCCGGCCTCGACCAGCGGCGCCGCCGCCTCCGCGGACGCCGCCACGACGCCGTCGTTGTCGCTCCGGAGCCCGGTGACGACGGCGTCGACGACCGTCTCCGAGGCGCCGGCGGTCTCGGCCACCGCGCCGACGGCCCGTGCGAGCGAGCGGTTCACGCTCGCGACCTCGTCCGCCCGGCCGGGGACGGTGTCCTGTGCGACCGTCCCGCCCTCGCCCTCCAGCGCGGCGACGAACGCCTCACAGACGGCGTCGGTCCGCTCCGCGGCGACCGAGGGGTGCTCGGCCGCCGTCTCCGCGACGCGGTCGGCCGCCGTCCGCCGGTCGGCGACCGTCGCGGCGTCGCGCTCGCCGCGCGTGGCCTCCAGTCTGGACAGCGCGTCCTCCAGTCGGTCGGCGGGGTCCGCTCGGTCGTCCATCGCGTGACATATCGTGGATCGGGGCCGTCAGTGTTTCGCCGGTCGGGGTCCTCCTGGGCGCGGGGGCGCCGACGGTCACCGGTGGACGGAGCGCGTGAGGGTGAACACGAACAGGGCGACGAGAAACACCCCGAAGAAGCCCTCCACCTGGCCGAGCAGGTGGACGAGCGGCGTGAGTCGCTGGTCGGCGGGGCCGACGAGCACCAGCGTGACGAAGGACTCGATGCTGAGCGTCAGCGGCTGCAGCGCCGTCACCACCGGATCCGGCAGCAGCCCGCTGCCGAGGTACTGGTCGCCGTACGGTGGCCGGTCGATCAGCGCCGCGAACAGGCCGGCAAACAGGGCGATGATCCCCGCAGACACCGCGACCACGCGGCCCGGCGACTCGCCGTACACCGCCATCCGGTCGAACACGGCGTTGCCGACCCACCGCCCCAGCGTGTCGAGCGGGCCCCGCCCGTCGTCCGTCACCCCGACCAGGCGCTCCCAGTAGCGCCGCCGCCGGTAGCGTTTCTCCCGCTTGAAGAAGGCGCCGGCGATGTCCTCGTCGCCCACCTGGCTCGCGCCGTTCTTGGCGTTCAGGTACGTCCGCTCCAGCGTCTCCGGCGGCGGGTCGTCGGGGTCGTACCCCGTCCCCGCCCACGGCAGGACGCCGTACAGTTCCCCGAGCACGTACCGGTACGTGCGGTCGGGGCCGATCCGCTCCGCGACCGACGGCACCCCCTCGACCCGGCTGGCACACTCACCGCCCCACAGCGTGTGCAACCGGCCGTCACTCGCGTCGACGCCGCCGTCGAGTTCGCTGAACCGGAACCCGTCGAACCGCGTCTCCAGCACGAGCAGGTGTTCCAGGGCCGTCCGGTCGCCCTCGACGCCCACCGAGAGATCGCCAAGCGTCGCCCGCCGGAGGTCGTACCACGTCCGTCCCCCCGTCGCCGGCGTCGTGACGACCAGCTCCCCCGCCGGCAGCGTCGACCCCCGGAGACTCACCCGCCCCGCCTCGGTGAGCCGCGGTCGCAGCCCCACGGCGGCGTCGACCGTCGTCGACTCGACCGCAACCCGGGGGTCACCCCCGCCCGCCACCAGACAGTCCACCGTGAGGCCCCCCTCGACCGTGGTGTCCCGGACCGAGCACGCACCCTCGACGGTCAGCCCTCCCGACCCCGTCAGACTGGCGTCGCCGTCCGCGTTCTCGCCCGCCTCCGAGCCGCCGTCCGTGTTATCGTCGGCCTCCGAGCCGTCGTCCGTGCCGTCGCCGGCCTCCGAGCCGTCGTCCGTGTTCTCGCCCGCCCCCGAACCGTCGTCCGTGTTCTCGCCCGCCTCCGAGCCGCCGTCCGTGTTCTCGCCCGTCCCCGAACCGTCGTCCGTGTTCTCGCCCACATCCGAGTCGCCTTCCGTGCCGTCGCCCGTCTCGAAGCCGCCGTCCGTGCCGTCGCTCGCCCCTGACCCGTCGACCGTGCCGTCGCCCGTCTC
>CAYODS010000016.1:0-8887 GCA_964402765.1 uncultured Halobacteriales archaeon | reverse complement strand
CGCCGTCCGTGCCGTCGCTCGCCCCTGACCCGTCGACCGTGCCGTCGCCCGTCTCGAAGCCGCCGGCTCCGTCGTGCCCGTTCTCACGGGCGTGGTCCGGGTCGCCGTCGACCGGGAGGCGGTCACCGGGCGCCGTGCCGTCGGCGGGTGCGTCCCGCCCGACCCGCAGGTCGCGCCCGACGACCGACTCCCGGACGCCCAGTTCGCCGACACGCCCCGACTCGACGGTCGCTCGCGCGCCGACGGAACTGTCGGTCACGGCGACGCGTCCCTCGACGGCGACCGCCGACAGCCGGACCCCGCCGTCGACGGTCGCGTCCGTGACGACCACGCTGCCGACGGTGGCCCGGTCGACCACCACGTCCTCGGTGACCGGCGTCGCGTCGATCGACAGCACCCCCTCGATCTCGGTGTCGGTGACCGACGGCTCCCCGGCGGCGTCGGCGGGCGGCGCCCGCCTGCCGTCGGTGTCCGCGTGCCCGCTCCGCGAGGGTCCCGCGTCGTTGTCGTCGTCGTCGGTCGTCCGTCCCGTGTCCACCGCGCCCACCCAGACGGACTCCCCGACCCGGCACTCCGAGAGCGAGAGGGCGTCGAGGGCGGCGCGGGCCACCTGGACCTTCCCCGTGACGATGCAGTCGAAGAGGGTCACCTCGCCGACGTCTGCCCGTCGCGCCTGCCCGACGACGCGGAGGTCCTCGCCGACCACGACGTCGCTCAGTCCGATCCCGGAGACCGACGCCGTCCCCGTGACCGCCACGCTGCCGTCGACGGAGACGCCCCCGCTGGTCGGGTGGGCGTCCTCGCGGTCGCCGAGCTCGACCCCCTCGCGGACGACCGTGCGGGGCGCCTGCGTGTCCGACCGCTCCGTCTCCGACGCGGCGAGGTCGCCGCCGTCGGTCACGGCGTCGGTCCCGCCGTCGTCGCCAGGGACGGAGCCGACGACGAGGTCACCCTCGACGGCGGCGTCACGGCGCAGGGCGAGCGACCCGTCGACGGTCGCGTCGCCGACGACGGTGAGCCGCCGCCCGACGCGTGCGTCGACGAGCGCGACCCCGTCGACGCGGGCCCCCTCCACGCGCACCGCCCCCTCGACCACGCCGCCGTCGACCACCCGGAGCGCGGCCGCCTCGCCTCTCACCTCGACCGCGCCGGTCACCTCGAGGTCGCCCAGCACCCGGGCCCCCCGGACGACCACCGCCTCGGACGGGCGCAGGTCGATCCGCCCCGCGACGGTCAGCGAGCGCTCGACGGTCGTCCCGTCACGGACCGCCAGGGACCCGCCGAGCGAGAGTCGGCCCTCGACGCTGACCGCACCCAGCGAGGAGTCCTCGAACACCGCGTCGCCGCCGACGATCCCGCCGTCAACCGTCACCGTGGACTCGACGGTGGCGTCCCTGACCACCACCGCCGACTCGCCCGTCCCGCCCGTGTCGGTCCGTGGCGGCACCACCGTCGCGTCCGCGACGGCGAGGCGGTCCGCGGTGGTCCCGGTCACGCGCAGGCCCGCCAGGCGCGCCCCCTCGACGGCGACGGTGTCGACGCTCGTCTCGCCCCCCTTGACGACCACCGCCTCGGGGTGGTCGCGCCGACTGGAGCGTCGGACCGTCGCGTCCTCCACCGCGAGTCGCTCCCCGACGACCGCCCCCCCGTGCACCCACACGCCGTCCTCGACCGTCGCGTCGTCGGTGATCGACAGTGCGTCGACCGCCGTGTCCCCGCCACGCACGTCGACGCCGCCGACCGTCGTGGCCGACCCCTGGAGCTCGACCGCCTCGACCGTCGCCCCGGCGTTGACGGCCACCTCCTGGAGCTCGGTGTCCTCGACCGTACACGCCGGGATGTCGCTGTCCGCGCCCACCGAGAGGGTCGGCTCGCCGCCGGCGGCGTCGAACGCCAGGGTGCGCCCGAGCGTGGCACTCTCGACCGTCACCGACCCGCTCACCTCGGCGCCGTCCTGGACGAACACGCTGCGCAGGTTCGCCCCGTCGAGCGCGAGCGGTCCCACGGTCGTCCCGTCGCCCTGCACCTTCAGTTCCGTCCCGGGGCCGTCGGCAGTGACGCTGACACCGTGGTCCGTCCCGACGGTCGCGCCTCCCTGGAGGACGACCGAGGGGACGCGGACGGCCGCTCCCTCGAGGGTCAGTCCGCGGTCGACCGTCGCCCGGTCGCCGACGGAGACCGCCCGCTCGGTGTCGGTTCCGTGGCCTACCCGGAGGCGGTCGAGGTCGGTGTCGGCCCCCTCGACGCGCACCCGACCGTCGACGCGGGTGGCACTCAGCGTGAGGTCGTCGACGGCGGCGTCCCGCACGGCGACGCCGTCCGGGTCCGCCCCCGGAGCGGTCGCCGTGACGCCGTCCAGCGCGAGGTCACAGCCGAGCGCGACTCCCTCGACGACGAGACGGTCGAGGGTCGCGCCGACGAGGTACAGCGCGTCGACCTCGTCGCCGGCCAGCGGGGCGTCGGCGTCACCCGCGTCGGCCGCGGGCGACAGCACGAGCCGACCGAGGTCTACCCCGACCAGTTCGCCGGCCTTGTCGCCGGGGGCCGGTGTCCGGTCACCGCGGAGTTCCGCGACCAGCCGCTGTGCGAGGTCGTCGTCCGTGATGTCGTGGTGCTCGCGCTCGTCGGCGGAGAGGTGGAACGGACAGCGGTCCGCCCCCTCGACCGGGTCGCGGGGGCACTCCCACCGGCCGTCGGTGTCGAACAGTGCCTCGTACCGCGGCGCCGCCTCGTGGTCCAGGCGCCAGTGCTGGCGCGTGTACGTCGCCTGGCACCGCCGGCCGGTCATCGGTTCGTCTACGCCTGTCACCGCCGGCGGCTAAACTCTGTCCCCGGCAGCGAAACCCCGCCGTCGTGTCGTTCCGGGCACGCCAGGGGGGTGGTCGGTGGACGGCGGTGGAGGGGCACTGGTTCCGTGGCTCGGTGTCTCGCCGGGCAGGGTGGTCGGTGGGGGTCGAACGCGTCGTGACTCCGGGGGGCCGCCGCGAGGGGACGATCGGCACTAGTCACCGCTCGATCGCGTAGGCGTCCCGCAGCGCCCGGGCGAACGCGACGGGGGTCCCGAAGCGCTTCTGAGGGTCGGGGTGCATGGCGGTCATGATACTGTCGCTAACCCGCTCAGGGAGGTCGGCCACCTCAGCCGGCGGGGCGAGGTCACCCTCGGCGATGGCGGCGACGTAGGCCTGTTCGGTGTGGTAGGGAACCGTCTCTGCCAGCAGCCGGTACGCCACCGCACCCAGGCGGTAGACCGGGGTCGTCGGAGTCTGCTCCTCGCGGAGTTGCTCGGGGGCCATGTACCGGCTCGCGACCCGCTGGTTCAGTTCCTCGGCCAGGCGGCCGTGCAGCCCGAAGCCGGGAACGTGGGCGACGAGGTCGTTCGACCCCGGCGGACCAGTGTACGCCTCCGAGTCTGTCGCACGCTCGCCGACCCGGATTCGGACACGCCGTGGCGTCACCCCTGTCCGGTAGTGGTCGGCGTCCTGTGCGGTAGTCAGGGCGACGGCGACCTGTGACAGCACCTGGAGCGACTCGCCGGTGGTCAGGTCGGTGTGCCGGTCCGCGAGAAGCGGGTCGCTCGCGTCGTAGGCCACCCAGGTCGCAGGCGGGTCGTCCCGCCGGACGACCGGCGTGACGTGCTGGCCGGGGAGGTTCTCCCAGACCGTGACCGTCGACTCGAAGGCATGGGTGAGCGCCCGGTGGTCGGCGTGCTCCGGGTCGAGCACCCAGATCTGGACGGTCCGGCCGTCCCAGGGCGTCCGGTACGTGTGAACGACGCCGTCGGTCTCCAGCGGCTCCAGACGGGTGATGTCCGGAAGCACGGAGGCGAGCGTACTCGCCACGGCGCGTCCGCCAACGGTCGTCGTGTTCGTCTCCGACCGGCGCTCGTCGTCGACGGCGACGGCCGGCCGCTCGACGGCCGCCGGTATCGGTCCACGCTCGAACCGCACGCCCGACCGGGCGATCTCGTGTCGCAGGAAGCGGTGCTCGCGTTCGGTCTCCCTCTCGCCCTCACGGCTGTAGAACTCGACGCGCTGGAAGTCGTACCGCTCCAGCACCATCGTCCCGAGTTGGTAGGCGGTGTCCGTCGACTCCGCCGTCTGGAACACGACGTGGTCCTCCCTCGGCGTGACCACCCACGACCGCAACAGGTCACTGTACTCCACAGCCAGGCGCTCGAAGGCGGGGTTCCAGTACAGTCCCCCGACACTAGTGTCGTCGTCCCACCGAACCAGGCAGGGGTGCCGGCGCTCCTCCATGGTCTCCTTCGCGGCCCGCATCGCCTCGATCCGCGACTCGTGCGTTCCGAACACCCGAACCATGTCGACGGCGTCCGGGTCGCGGTAGAACTCTCGGACGACCCACTCACCCTCGCCGTCGCGCTCGAGCATCTCCAGTGGCTGCCGGCACGGTGGCGGCTCGACGGTGCCGAGCTCGTCCACGTCCCCAGCCATCCGTCCGTACAATCCCCTCGGCAAGTGAATTCTTTTGTGGCCGACGGGACGGCTACCGCGGCGTGGCGGCCCCGGCGGGGGTCACTCGGTCGACCCGTCCACCGGGCGAGCGTCGGTGTCCGGATCGGGAGCCCCGTCCTCGTCGACGTGCTCGTCGACGAACGCCTCGCCCTTTATGACCGCCTTCAGCGCCTTCTGGGTCGCCTTGCCGGCTTTCAGCAGTTTGCCGGACTTCGCGACTTTCAGTCCAGCGTAGACGGCCTTGCTGGCTTTCAGCGCGGTGAACAGGGGGATCGTAAGCAGGATGTCGAGCCACTTGTCGCGGACGAACTCGGCGCTCGAGCGGTACAGGACGAACCCGAGCACCAGCTCGAGTACGAAGGACCCCAGGATAAGCAGTTGCAGGTACGGCTTCGTGAACGCGAGCGGGTGATCCCCCGGCGCGACCAGGGTGAGGTACAGGTACACCGGGATCAGCGCCACGACGGGGACGAGAAACACGTCCACCGCCCGCTTCAGCGTGTACACCGGCGACGTCTCGTACCCCCTCACGTAGTCCTTGCTCACGCGTCCTAGCGGACCCGGGACACCCGCGAAGTTAATTGTTCCGTGGTCGCCGGGGACGGACTCCGACCGACTCCGTGACGACCGGGAGCGTGGCCGGTCCGGCAGTTCACTCGACGGTGACGCACTCTCACCGTGAGGGTCACACCGGGCGGCGAACTGGGTACCCTCGGAGTTCCGGGCACGGCGTCCGCGGTCGCAGTCAGTCCAGGTCGAACCGGTCCGCCCGCATCACGCCCGTCCAGGCGTCGACGAAGTCCTCGACGAACTGTCGCTCGGCGTCGGCGGCACCGTACGTCTCGGCGATGGCCCGCAGGCGGGCGTTCGACCCGAAGATCAGGTCGACGCGGGTGCCCGTCCACCGCAGGTCGCCGGTCTCGCGGTCGTACCCCTCGAACACCTGCTCGTACTCGGAGGCGGGCTCCCACTCCGTCTCCATGCCCAGCAGGTTCACGAAGAAGTCGTTGGTGAGCGTGCCGGGCTCGTCGGTGAACACGCCGTGGTCGGCGCCACGGTAGTTGGCGCCGAGTGCACGCATCCCGCCGACGAGCACCGTCATCTCCGGCGGGGTGAGGTTCAGCAGGTCGGCGCGGTCGACCAGCAGTTCCTCCGCCGGGCGGTCCACGCCGTCCGCGAGGTAGTTGCGGAAGCCGTCCGCCCGGGGTTCGAGGGCGTCGAAGGAGTCGGGGTCGGTCTGCTCCGCCGTCGCATCCACACGCCCGGGCTCGAACGGTACCGTCACGTCGTGACCGGCCCGCTCGGCCGCCTCCTCTATCGCCGCCGCCCCGCCGAGCACGATCAGGTCGGCCAGCGAGACGCCCACGTCCTCGCGCGACTCGTTGAACTCCGTCTGGAGTTCTCCCAGGACCTCGAGCACCGTGCCGAGTTCGGCCGGCTCGTTCACCTCCCAGTGCCGCTGGGGGTCGAGCCGGACGCGGGCGCCGTTGGCGCCGCCGCGTTTGTCGCTGTCGCGGTACGTCGAGGCGGAGGCCCACGCCGCCTTCACGAGTTCGGGCACCGACAGCCCCGTGTCGAGGATCGCCTGCTTGAGGTGGGCCACGTCCTCGTCGCCGATCGGGTCGTGCTCGCGCTCGGGCAGGGGGTCCTGCCACAGCATCTCCTCGTCGGGCACCTCGGGGCCGACGAACCGGGAGGGCGGGCCCATGTCGCGGTGGGTGAGCTTGTACCAGGCCCGCGCGAAGGCGTTCTGGAACTCGTCGGGGTGGTCCTGGAAGTGCTCCATCACCTCGCGGTAGTCGGGGTCCCGCTTCAGGGCGATGTCGGTGGTGAGCATCATCGGGTCCACCATCTCGTCGGGCAGGTGGGCGTCGGGAGCGCTCTCGTACAGTTCCTCGCTCTTGGGTGACCACTGCCAGGCGCCGCCGGGCCCCTTCTCGGGCTCCCACTCGTGGTTCAGCAGGTTGTCGACGTAGCCCATGTCCCACTGGATGGGCGCCTCGGTCCAGGGTCCCTCGATGCCGCTGGTGATCGCGTCGGGACCCTTCCCGGAGCCGCTGTCGTTCTCCCAGCCCATACCCTGGGCCTCGATTGGGGCGGCCTCCGGCGGCGGGCCGAGGTTCTCGTCGGGGTCGTCGGCGCCGTGGACCTTCCCGAAGGTGTGGCCGCCGGCGATCAGCGCGGCGGTCTCCTCGTCGTTCATCGCCATCCGGCCGAACGTCTGGCGGATGTTCTTCGCCGACGCCATCGGGTCCGGGTTGCCGTCCGGCCCCTCGGGGTTGACGTAGATGAGCCCCATCACCGACGCCCCCAGCCCCTCCTGGATCTCGCCGGCCGCCTCGAAGCGCTCGTTCGTGTCGAGTTCGGTCTCGGGACCCCAGTCCACGTCCTCGGGTTCGTAGGCGTCCTCGCGACCGCCGGCGAAGCCAACCGTCTCGAAGCCCATCGACTCCAGGGCGACGTTGCCGGCGAGGATCATCAGGTCGGCCCACGAGAGGTTGCGCCCGTACTTCTGTTTGACCGGCCACAGCAGGCGACGCGCCTTGTCGAGGTTGGCGTTGTCGGGCCAGGAGTTCAGCGGGGCGAAGCGCTGCTGGCCGGAGGCCGCGCCGCCACGACCGTCCGCGGTGCGGTAGGTGCCGGCGCTGTGCCAGGCCATCCGGATGAACAGCGGGCCGTAGTGTCCGTAGTCCGCCGGCCACCACTCCTGGGAGTCGGTCATGACGTCCTCGATGTCGGCTTTCACCTCGTCGAGGTCGAGCTCCGCGAAGGCGGCGGCGTAGTCGAACTCCCCGTCCATCGGCGTCGAGCGCGACGCGTTCTTGTCGAGAAGGGTGATGTCCAGGGTGTCCGGCCACCAGTCCTGGGACTTACTCATGCGCCGGGTTCGTCCCGTCGCAGTTTAACCCTGTCCACTTCGGTGGAGAACGTCGCCCGGATGTCATCTCCCCTCACAGCCCCGTGAGTCCTCCGTCGTCCGGCGAATGTCGTCGGCAGGGTGGTCAGTCGTCCACGGTGGGGTGGCCGGCGGTCGGCTCCGTCTGGGGGTCGCGCCGCGTCGCGTCCGATGTCCACTCCAGGTCGCCGGCGTAGGTGAACGCCCGGTGGTCCCGCCCGGGGTCGACGACGGTCAGCGAGAGCCACCCGTTGTCCAGCAGCGTCCGCAGGTCGTCGTGGCCCGAGAGCACGCCTGTCACGCGGTCGACGGGGGCGTGGACCACGGTCGAGAGCCGGAGGGGCTGGTGGTAGGGGTCGCCGTCGGCGCCGACGAGGGACTCACGCGGGAGGCCGGTCATCAGGTCGCCGCCGTTGCCCTGGTAGACGCCGACGTTGCCGACGGGGTTCTGGGTCACCTTCGACCCGCTGCCGTACGCCCCCGGGTCGACCGTCGCGAAGTAGTACTGGGCGCTGATCCACTGGGTGACCACCATCGGCCCGGCCATGATCGCCGCCAGGGCGTCGCCGTCGGGGTCCGTCGCGGGGTCGTAGGAGTGCAGGAACGCCCGCCCGTCGAGGTCCAAGCCGTCGGTGAGTTCTCGGGGACCGACCACGAAGGCGGCGTTACCCGCGAGCCCCCACTCCGGTCGGGTCTGCGCCCAGTCGGCCGCTCGCCGTTCTGTCTCGCGGACGGCTCGGGCGGGGTCGGCACCCGCGCCGTCGACGCCCATGTCGCCGGCACGCTCCGCCGCCGCGCCGGCCCGCGCGGTCTCGAGGTCCGCCCGGAGCCGGTCGAGGTCCTCGCGGTGGGTGTCCGGCACGCCCTCGGCGTACAGTTCCACCTCGTCGGTCGTCGTGTTGTGTTGGCCGGCGACGAACACGGTGTCCTCGGGCACGTCGTGACCCCGCTCGCGGAGCGTCTCGCGCACGTCGGGGTCGTTGCAGACCGCGGCGAGGACGCGGGCGCTCGGTCCGCCGGGGTTGCCGGCACAGGCCCCACAGTCGAGGCTGGCGTCGAACGGGTTGTTTGTCGTCTCGCTCGCGTGGCCGACGAACGCGACCAGGCGGGCGAACCGCTCCCACCCCATCAACTCGAACGCCGTCGCCGCGTACTCGACCTTCTGGTCGTGCGTGAGGCCGGCGGCGAGATCCTGGCCGGCGTCGGGGTCGTGGTCGAGGGCCGGGGCCGCGACCTCGTGGTCGTCGGGGACGCGGTCGTCGACGGCGTCGAGCAGGTCGTGCACCCGCCCGGGGAGGAGCGTGCGGGCGGCCAGCGCGGCGCCGTACCCGATCCCGGTGCTCTCGACGAAACTGAACGCCGTCGCGGCGTTCGAGCGCAGGTCGTGCACCGCCGACCGCACCCGCTCGACGGTGGCCCGCCAGCGGTCGTGGGCCGCCCTGTCGGCGTCGCCCGTCGGGCGATCCTCGATCCGGTGCTGGGCGTCGAGGATCGGCGGACAGGCGTCGACGGCCACGTC
>CAYODS010000015.1:0-33823 GCA_964402765.1 uncultured Halobacteriales archaeon | reverse complement strand
CTCACGCCGTTCGGGCGCTGCGACTCGCGTGGTTCAAATCCCTCCGGAGACGCTTGCCGCTGCTCACGAACTGTTCGCAGCGACAAGCGGGCCGGGAGGGATTTGAACCCCCGACCGACGGATTAAGAGTCCGTCGCTCTCCCTGACTGAGCTACCGGCCCTCAGCATTTTGGGTTGCGCAGTCCCGCGGAAATACGTTTCGTCTCCTACCCTCGCAGCGCCTCGACCGGCCGCTCACTTGCGGCCTTGTACGCCGGGTAGGCGCCGCTGACGAGGCTCACGAGCACGCCGAAGGCCGCCGCCCCCAGCACGTAGGCGGCGTTCGTCGGCACCAGCACTACGTCCAGGCCGATCGGCGTGAAGTACCAGAGGCCGCCGACGGCGAGCACCGACAGCACCGTCCCGCCGACCGCGCCCGCCACGCCCAAAAGCGTCGCCTCGACGATCAGCAACCGGAGCACGTCCTCGCGGTGGATGCCGACGGCCCGCATCACCCCGATCTCCCCGCGGCGCTCGACGGTCGTCACCAGCATGATGTTCAGGATCGACACGCCGGCGACGACCAGCGAGATCGCGCCGATACCGATCAGGAAGGCCGACAGCAGCCCGAAGAAGCGGGCGATCTCCGCGACGACCGAGGACAGCGCGAACACGGAGACGCGCTGCTGGCGGGCGTTCAGCCGGTCGCGCACGTCCCCGGCGATGGCACCCGCCGCGTCGCCGGAGTCGGCCTCGATCACCACCTGCCCGAACTCCGCCTCGCGGAACTCACCTGGCGGGAGGACGACGGCGGTGTCCGGCTGGATCGGCGAGAACCCCTCCGGCTCCGCCAGCACCGCTATCACGCGGTACTCGTTGCCCTCGATGTCGACCGTCGACCCGACCCGCAGACCGAGCGCGTCGGCCACCGCCGGCCCGACGATCGCCCCCTGGCGGTGGCGATCGGGGAGGCTCCCCTCGCGGGCCTGGAACAGCGTCCCGGGGGTGGTCGTGCCGTACAGCTGGGCGAGCGTGCGGTCACCGCCGTCGCGGACGGTGGCACTGCCGGTCAGGAGTGGCACCACCTCGCCGCGGTCGCCGGTCGCCCGCCGCACCTCGCGGATGTCCCGGCTGTTCAGGCTCTCGACGCCCGCGTCCTCCGCGGGGCTGACGATCACCTGGTCGCCGATGCCCCCGAGCGTCTGGGCCGCCGACAGCGAGATGACGTTGCCGAACACGCCGAGCGTGGCGATCGCGAGCACACCGATGACGATGCCAAGCGTCGCGAGCACCGACCGCAGGCGGTTGCGCCGCAGGTTCCGCCAGGCGAGTGTCACCGCCGGGAACCGGCCGCCGACCCCGCGCTCCGTCCGCGTGGAGACCTCCCCGGCGCCGTCCGCCCGTGGGGGTTCGTCGGCCCCCGACGTGTCGTCGGCGCCTCCTCGGTCGTCGGTCACTCACCGATCCCCTCCGCGTCGCGGGCGGCGATCTCGCCGTCGACGAGTTCGACGGTACGGTCGGCGTACTCCGTCACGAGCGGGTCGTGGGTGACGAGCACGACGCTGACGCCGCGCTCGCGGACCCGCTCGAACTCCCCGAGCACGCGCCGGCCGGTGTCACGGTCGAGGTTGCCCGTCGGCTCGTCGGCGAGCACCACCTCCGGGTCGTTCACCAGCGAGCGGGCGATGGCGACGCGCTGTTTCTGCCCGCCGGACAGTTCGTCCGGGTAGTGCTCCAGGCGGTCGCCCAGTCCGACCCGGGACAGCAGCTCCGCCGGTCGCGGCCCGCCCTCCGGTGGGCCCGAAAACAGCGTGGGCATCTCGACGTTCTCGCGGGCGGTGAGCGTGGGGATGAGGTAGAAGTCCTGGAACACGAAGCCGACGAACTCCCGGCGGAGGTCCGTCGCCTCCCGGTCGTCGATCGCCGTCACGTCCGTGCCGTCCAGTCGCACCTCGCCGCTGGTGGGGCCGTCCAGCAGACCGAGGGTGTTCAGCATCGTCGACTTCCCCGACCCCGAGGGGCCGATCACCGCGACGGTCTCGCCGCGCTCGATCCGCAGGTCGACGCCGTCCAGCGCCCGGACCACGCCGGCGCCGGTGTCGTACTCCCGCACCACGTCGGACAGTTCGAGCACCGCCCGCTCGCCTGCCGTGCCCGGACTCGCCCCCGTCCCGCCGCTGTCCGCGCTCGCCGCGCCGGCCACCGGGGCCGGTCCCTCGCGGTCGGTCCCCCCGTCGCGGTCCGTCCGGTCGGTGTCCTCGCCCGCGTCGACCCCCTCGCTCATCCGGACCCACTCCGACTCCGGCGGGCGTACACCGCTACCCCGACCGCGACGGCGACGAGCGCGACGACGCCGCCGGCGTACAGCAGGAGCGGCGGTCCGCCGCCGCTCTCCGGCTCCAGGGAGTCGTCGTACGGCACCTCGACGGTCCGGTTGACAGTGACGCCGTCGACGGTGTACCGCACCCGGACGGGGATCGACGAGACGGTCTCGGGGTCCACGTCGGCGGTCACCTCGAAGGGGGCAAACTCGCTGCCGTCGACGGTGCCGACGAAGTACGTCCGCCGCGGGTAGGCGGGGGCGACCCCCGGCCCGTCGCCAACGGCGACGACCACGCCCTGGACGGGGGCATCGCCGGTGTTGCCGGCGTTGCCCGTGATCCGCAGGTGCCCGTTCTCGAAGGCCAGGTCGACGCCGGTCAGGGTCACCCCGCCCGTGGGCGGCCGGTAGTCGTACCGTGCGACGGCGTCACCCGTCTCGCCGGCGGCGCGGTAGTCGACGGCGAACGCGACCGTGCCGGGCCGGTCGACCGCCGAGAGGTCGACGGTGACCGTCGCCGAGGCGCCCGGCGCCAGGCGGGGCAGTGCCCGCCGGGGCAGCGTTCGGTCCCCGACGCGTGGGGTCACCACCACCGCCTCCGCGGGGACGTTGCCGAAGTTGGTGACGGTGACGTCGACGCGACGGGGGCGGCGGTCCTCGTCGTCGCTCTGCTCGGTCGAGCGGCCGCCGCCGAGGACGCCACCGACGGCCCCGCCCAACTGCCCGCCGTCGTCCTCCTCGGTCGCCGGCGTCACACGGACGCCGAGGTCCCGCTCCGGCGCGGCGACCTCGACCGGCAGACGGGCGGTCGTGGTCGACCGCAGCCCGGAGGCGGTGGCGTACGCCGCCGTCACCGCGACGCTGCCCTCGCCGACGCGCTCGGGTCGGGCCGACAACTCGACAGTGAGCCGCTGGCCCGCCGCGAGGTCCGGCACGGAGCGCCCGTCGCCGACCTGGACGACCCCCTCGCCGCCGACCGACAGCACCACGTCACGCAGTTCGTCGTCGGTGGGGTTCGCGACGGCGACCGTCACCGTCGTCTCCGTGCCGGCGACGGTGCGGTTCACCTCGACGTCGAGGCGGGGCGGCGCACGCTCGACGACCACCGACAGCGGGCGGGTGACGCGAACGCGGTCGCCCTCGTCGTCGGTTCCGACGGCGACCACCGAGAGCGAGCGTTCACCCGCCGCCTCGAAGCGGGCGGTGACCGGGACGGTCAGCGTGTCCCCCGGCGAGAGCGTGCCCGGGTCGGTCGCGGTCGCGACCGTCTCGCCGGAGTCGGTGCGGACGACGACGCGGTCGACGGCGACGGCGGAGGGACTGCCGGCGGAGTTCCGGAGGGTGACGTCGAGGGTGACGCTGTCCTCGACGGTTGGCGTCGTCGGCGAGACCGTCACGTCCGTCACGGTGAGGCGGGCGTCGTCGGGGTCGGCCTGTGTGGCGAGTGGCGACCCCCCGTCGTCCGCGGCGGTCGGGGTCGCGGCGAGCGCACCACCGCCGACCACGACGGCGAGTGCGAGGAGGGCGACGGCGACCCGGGGACGCCGAGCGAGTGGCATCTCGGTTGCGCTACCGCCTCCGGGGGGAAATACGTGTTGTCGTCGCCCCTGCGAACAGGTCTAAGTGACGACGGACGGATCGGCGTGTATGCTGTCGGTTCTCGCCGTGCTGTCGCTGCTGTCGGCGGGGCTGGCCGGCCTCGTCGCGGGGTACACCTTCCGCCGGGCGTCGGCGCCCGGTGCGGGGGCGTTCGGGCTGACGATGGCCGGGGCGGCGACGTGGGCGGGCGGCTACGGCGTGGGACTCGCCGTCGCCGACCCGGCGCTGCGGGTGGCCGTCGAACCCGTCGTCTGGCTGGGCAAGGGGGTGATGCCGGTCACGTGGGCCGTGTTCGCACTACAGTACACCGGCCGGGGGGCGCTGCTCTCGCGGCGGACCGTCGCGCTCGTCACGCTGCCCTCGGCGGTCACGGTCGCCCTCGCGGTGGTCGCCGTTCTCGACGGTCCGGTGCCGGCGATGTGGACGGCGTACACCGTCACCGAGACGCTCGGCGCCGCGACGGTGGGCTACGAGCACGGTCCCTGGCTCGTGGCGTTCACGGCGTACGGCTACGTGCTGCTTGTCGCCGGGCTGGTCGCCGTCGGCGGGCTGTTGCTCTCCCGGCCGGCGTACCGCCGTCGAGCGGTCCTGCTCGTCGCGGTGGCCGGACTGCCGATGGCGACGAACCTCGCCTGGCTGCTCGATCTGGGCCCGTACCCGACTCTCGACCTGACCCCCGTGGCGTTCGCCGTCGCCGGTGGCATCTATGCCCACGCGCTGTTCCGCCGGGCCCTGTTCGAGGCGACACCCGCCGCCCGCCGACTCGGGCGGCGGGTCGCCCTCGACGGTATCGGCGACCCGGTGTTCACCGTCGAGGGTGGGCTGGTCGTCGACGCGAACGAGGCGGCCGAGCGCGTCGCCGGGGCGGACACCGCCGAACTGTTCGGCCGCCCGATCGCGTCGGTGCTGGGCACCGACCCGACCGACAGCCCCGCCGACGGTGAGCCGGTGCCGGTCGAGACCGACCGGGGCCGACGCGAGTTCGACGTGACCGTCGCCCCGGTCGACGGACCGCGTGCGACGATCGGGCGGACGGTCGTGCTCCACGACGTGACCGACCGCATCCGTCGGCGCCAGCGTATCGAGGTGCTGAACCGCGTCCTCCGGCACAACATCCGCAACGACGCCGGCAGCATCAGGGGGTACGCCCGCACGCTCGACCGGCGCACCGACGACACGGACGGGTTCGACCCCGCGACGGCAATCGAGGACCTCGCCGAGGACCTGCTCGACGCCGGCGAGAAGGGCCGCGCCATCGACCGCCTGCTGTCGAGCGACCAGTCGAGAGCGACCGTCGCCGTCGGTCGCGTCGTCGACCGCGCCCTCGACCGCGTCCACGAGGACGACCCGGCGCCCCCGGCGGTGCGTGCTGACGGCGACGGGGTCGCCGTCGACGTGCCCGCCGACCTCTCGGTGACGACCGACGACGAGGTGCTCGCCCTCGTCCTCGAGAACCTTCTGGAGAACGCGCTGGAGCACGGCGCCGCTGGCAGTCAGGCTGGGCCTGACGACGCGCTGGAGCACGGCACGCGAGCGGAGACGGCCGACGCCGCGGTCACGGTCAGTGCCCGTGCGGTTGAGGACGGCGTCGAGGTCGTCGTCGAGGACGATGGGCCGGGGATCCCCGAGGAGGAACTGGCGGCACTGGAGACCCGCACGGAGACCGCCCTCCGGCACGGCAGTGGACTCGGTCTGTGGATCGTCGAGTGGGGGACCCGCACGCTCGGAGGCAGCGTCGCCTTCGAGGTGGACGACGGCACCCGGGCCGTGGTGCGGGTGCCTGACTGGGATCCGGACGGTCCCGCGGTCGGCGGCTCCGCACCGCTTCGGGAGCGTTAAGTGCGGACCGACGAATCCCATGCACGATGAGCGCCGGGGTCACGATCTCCTCGATGTCCACCTACGCCATCCTCGGCTGCGGGAGCGTGGGCCACGCCGTCGCCGAGGAACTCGTCGGACAGGACAAGGACGTGCTGATAATCGACCGCGACGAGGGTCGCGTCGAGGCGCTCCGGGACCAGGATCTGGACGCCCACACCGCCGACATCCGCGACGAGGAGGTCGCCGAGTCGGTGGCCGAGCGCGACGTGGTGCTGGTGCTCTCCTCGGACGCCGAGGCCAACGAGGCCGCCGTCCGCGCCATCCGCGAGCACAACGGCGACGAGCAGTTCCTCGTCGCCCGCGCCTCCGACCCCGTCTCCGCCGATACGCTCGCGGAGGTCGGCGCCGACGTCGTCATCAACCCCTCCGCCGTCATCGCCGACAGCGCGCTGCGCTCGCTGGAGGCCGGCGAACTCGAACACCGCGCCCGCCGCCTGGAGGAGGTGATCCGCGACACCCGTCGCCGGATGGTCGTCGTCACCCACGACGACCCCTCGCCGGACGCAATCGCGAGTGCGGTCGCACTGCAGGCGATCGCCGCCCACTTCGGCGTCGAGGCCGACATCGTCTACCGCGGCGACCTCGGCCACCAGGAGAACCGCGCGTTCGCGAACCTGCTGGAGGTCGACCTGCTGGCGTGGCGCGACGTCGAGATGGACGAGTACGACACCGTCGCCGTCGTCGACCAGGCCGACCCCGCCGAGGACCCTCTCGACCTGACCGTCGACGTCATCTTCGATCACTTCGAGCCACACGAGAGCTACGACCCCGCCTTCGCGGACGTGCGGCCGAACATGTCCGCCACCTCGACGATCCTCACGAAGTACGTCCAGGAGTACGACATGGCCGTCGACGAGGACGTCGCTACCGCCCTGCTGTACGGTATCCGTGCCGAGACCTTCGACTTCAAGCGCGACACCAACCCCGCCGACCTCACCGCCGCCGCCTTTCTGTACCCCTTCGCGAACCACGACACCCTCGAACAGGTGGAGTCGCCCTCGATGTCGCCCGAGACGCTTGACGTGCTCGCCGAGGCCATCACCAACCGCGAGGTGCGGGGCTCACACCTGGTCTCGAACGCCGGCTTCGTCAACGACCAGCAGGCGCTCACCCAGGCCGCCCAGCACCTCCTGAACCTGGAGGGGATCACCACGACCGCCGTGTTCGGCATCGCCGAGGACACAATCTTCGTCGCCGCTCGCTCGAAGGACATCCGCATCGACATCGGCAACACCTTACAACAGGCCTACGACGACATCGGCCAGCCCAGCGGCCACTCGACCCAGGCCGTCGCGGAGATCCCGCTCGGTCCCTTCACCGGTATCGAGACCACCGACGACAACCGCGAGACGCTGCTGTCGCTCACCGAGGAGGCAGTCAAGAGCAAACTGTACGACGCGCTCGGGGTCGACGGCGAGAACGGCTCCTGATCAGGCGACGGCGGCGGCCTCCTCCTCCTCGGGGTCGGCCAGCCGCTCGACGATGTCGTTCACCAGGACGACGTCACCGACCGCACGCACCCAGCGGTACGGCAGCATCACGCCCTGGCCCGGCTCGACGTGGCTCTCGAACAGGTCGGCGTTCAACTCGCCAAGCGCCAGTCCCGTCACCGCCTCGGCGTCCATGTCGATGCGGACGTCCTCGATCTCGCCGACGAACACGCCGTTGTTCGAGTACACCTCGCGGCCGATCAGGCCGGTGATCTCCTGTGGTGGTCCCTGCATACCCACCGCGAGCACAGCCAGGAACTTAAGACTGCGTCAGACACGCGTCACACCGCCTCTCGCGGGCGTCCCTCGGCGTCGTCATCAGGACTTCCCGTCGAGTTCGCGGACCTCGATCTCGACCTCGACGTCGTCGGGCGGCCCGAACGACACCGTCTCGCCGGGTGGCTCGTACCCCGCCCAGAACTCGCCGGCGCGACGGGCGGCCATCGTGTCCACCTCGCCCGGCGGCCGGACGAACCACGCCACGCCCCGCAACTCACTCGCCTGCGGGTCGAGCGTCCCGCCGGCGTAGGTCGCGTCGAAGAACGTCCACAGCGTGTGTGCCGTCACGTCGCGGTCCGGCGTCGTCGTCCGCACGCGCAGCGCCCGGAACGGGCCGTCGAGCGACACCTCGATTCCCGTCTCCTCGCGGACCTCGCGGCGGGTCGCCTCCTCGTAGGTCTCGCCGTCCTCGCGACCGCCGCCCGGCAGCCCCCAGACGGGACCCGAGGCGGCGCGGTTGAGGATCAGCAGGACGTGCTCGTCGTCCGGGCCCGCCTCCGCCGGCATGGACTCACTCAGGGCCGGCGCCGCCCCTGGCTGGCGCACGGTCCAGGCGTACGCGCCGCCGGTGTAGCCGTCCTCCGCCGCGGGCAGCAGGCGGTCGAACTGCTCGCCGGGCACCCGCTCCTCGACGACCGCCACCGCGGGGTCGTACCGCTCGCGCAGGCGGTCGAGCCGGCGCTCGACCTCGTCGCGGTTCAGGTGGGTCACACCTCGCGATCCGGCCCCGCCGAAATGACCCTTGCGGTGGTCGCCGGCCCTCGGTGTCGCTCGCGCTACAAAAAGGCAGTACGGCGACCGTTTTTGTCTCCTCCCGTCGTCGCCCCGTCGTGGACCGGACCGTCGCGAAGTACTACGCCTTCGAACTGACGAGAAATGCCCACCTCGCCGGGCCGGTGTGGGTGCTGTTCCTGCTGTCCCGTGGGGTCAGCTACACCGGCGTGGGCCTGCTGGACGTGGCGTTCTCGCTGACGGTCGTCCTCTCGGAGGTGCCGACCGGCTACGTCGGCGACCGGATCGGCCGCCGGCGGGCGCTGCTTCTGGGTACGGCCGGCAGCGCAGCCGGCAGCCTGCTGTTCGCCGCCGGCAGTTCACTGCCGACCTTCGCGGTCGCCTACGTCACGCTCGCGCTCGCCGAGACGTTCGTCTCCGGCAGCGACGGCGCCTGGCTGTACGACCGGCTCCAGGCCCAGACGGACGAGTCCTCCTACGCCCGAATCCGCGGCCGCGGTCGGGCGCTCGGGCTGGTCGCCTCCGGGGCCGGGGCCCTCGCCGGCGGCCTGCTCGGCACCGTCGACCTGGCGCTGCCGTGGGTGGCCAGCGGACTGACGACCGCCCTGGCGGTGCCGGTCGTCGCCACGTTCCCCGCCGCCCCGGCGACCGATGCCGACGACGGCGACGGTGACGACGACGAGCGCGACGCCCTCGCGGTCGCCCGCGAATTGGTGACCGGCCCGCTGCGCTGGTTCGTCGTCTACACTGGCGTGTTCGGCGCCGCGCTGGCGGTCGTGAACTTCTTCGTCCAGCCGGTGACCCGCGACGTCGTCGTCGACCTGTCGGCGGCCGTCGGCGTCTCGCCCGACCCGGTGGTCGTGCTCGGGGTGGTGTACGCCGCGTTCACGCTCGTCTCGGCGGCGGTCACGGCCGGCGCCGGCCGGGTGCGCGAGACCGTCGGCCTGGAGACGTACTTCAGGGTCGCACCGCCCCTCGTGGGGGGCCTGCTCGCGCTCGTGGCCGTCCTCCCGGCCGTCGCCGTCCCCCTGTTCTTCCTCCAGCGGGCGACGAGCAGTCTCACCGACCCGCTCCAGGGGCAGTACCTCAACGACCGGACGCCCTCGGTCGGGCGGGCGACGACGCTGTCGGCCGTCTCGATGGCCCACTCGGTGCTCGCCGTGCCGTTCGAGATAGGTGGCGGTCGTCTTGCCGACCTGGTCGGCCCGACCGGCGCGATCGCCGCCGTCGGCGGACTGCTGGCCGCCGTCTCCGTGCCCCTGGCGGTCGCACACTTCGGCCGTCCGGCGGCGGCGTAGCCCCCCACACCGGCGACTGGTGTCGCCGTCCCCGGGTTTGATGTGCCGTCCCGGCGCACTCGGGACGATGCCCGACCCGTTCGTCGTCGTCGGCGGTGACGCCGCCGGCCTGAGTGCCGCCAGCAAGTGCAAGCGCGAGGCCCCCGACCGCGAGGTGGTCGTCTTCGAGCGGGGCCGCTGGGTGTCCTACGCCCACTGTGGGATGCCGTACTACGTGAAAGGCGAGGTGCCCGCGATCACCGACCTGCTGTCGCTGTCGCCCGCCGACGTGGCGGAGCGCGGGATCGACCTCCGGCGGGGCCACGAGGTCGTCGGGATCGACACCGACCGCGAGACGGTCCGGGTGCGGGTGGTCGAGACCGTCGAGGGGGCGGGCGCCGGCGAGCACGCCGCGGGCGAGGAGTTCGAGCAGCCGTACGGCGAGTTGCTGGTCGCGACCGGTGCCCGGGCACGGACGGCCTTCGACCACTCGCTGGCCGGCGCGTTCACGATGCACGACATGGACAGCGCGGCGGCGATGCGGGCGTTTCTCGCCGACCCCGACGAGTTCGACCCCGAGGCCGTCGACGACAGCTACGTCGACCGCGAACTGGTGCGGGAGTACGCCAGGCGTCACCCGCCGTCGGCGGCGGCGATCGTCGGCGGCGGGTACGTCGGCGTCGAGACCGCCGAGGCACTCGCCGCCCACGACCTCGACGTGGTGCTGTTCCAGCGCGGTGACCACCTGCTGCCACCGTTCGGCGAAGCCGTCGGCGAGCGCGTCGCCGACCACCTCCGCGAGCACGGCGTCGAGGTGCACACTGGCGCGAGCGTCGACCGTCTCGCCGGCGACCGACGGGTGGAGCGCGTCGAGTGCGACGGCGACCGCCGGTCGGTCAACATGGCCGTCGTCGGCGTCGGCGTCGAGCCGAACGTCGGCCTCGTCGAGGACACGCCGGTCGACCTGGGCGCGTCGGGCGCGATAGCGGTCGACGAGCACGGCGAGACGAGCGTCGACGGGGTGTACGCCGCCGGCGACTGCGCCGAGGCGACACACGCGGTGACCGGCGCACCGACGTGGGTGCCGCTCGGCCTCACCGCGAACCGCGCGGGGCGGGCGGTCGGGGCGACCGTCGCCGGTGACCCGACGCCGGTCGGCACCGTCGCGGGCACGGCGGTGCTGCAGGCGTTCGAGTTGGGCGCCGGGCGCACCGGCTTCGTGAGCGAGTCCCGCGCCCGCGAGGCGGGGTTCGACCCCGAGAGCGTCACGATCACGGCGGGGTCACGGTCGGGTTACTACCCGGGCGCGGCCGAGACGGCGGTGACACTCCTCGCGGACCGCGACACCGGCCGGGTGCTCGGGGCGGCGACCGCAGGCGAGGACCGCGCCGCGAAGCGGGTCGACCCGGTCGCGACCGCCCTCGATGCGGGAATGACCGTCGGCGAACTCGAACGACTCGATCTCGGGTACGCCCCGCCGTTCTCGCCGGTGTGGGACCCCGTGCTCGTCGCCGCGAAGGTGCTCCGGGGGGAACTGGCGGACTGACTCCACCCGCGGCCGGTTCCAGCGCGGCGCCGCGCTCTCTCACCGGGACGGCCCCGCTCGCCCCGCTCGCCGGGCGTGGCGGTGGCGACCGCGGGGACGCCGGCCCGGACCGGGAGTGGCCGTCGGCGCCAACTAAACCGGAGCCACGCCAGGTCGGTCCGTGCTCTCTTCGGCCACGGCGGTCGCCGGCGCCGCAAGCATCCTCGCCCTGCTCGCCCTCAGCGCCTTCTTCTCGGCCTCCAAGACGGCGATCTTCTCGCTGCCCCCGCCGGAGGCGTCACCCGCCGCCGCCGGGCCGGGAGTGCGAACGCTGGCGGCGCTGCGGGCCGACCCTCACCGCCTGCTAGTGACGATCCTCGTGGGCAACAACCTCGTGAACGTCGCCATCTCCTCGATCGCGACGGTGCTGCTCGTGAGCGCCCCGCCGACCGGCCTGGCGGTCGCGGCGACGACCGTCGGCGTCACCAGTCTGGTGCTCGTCGTCGGGGAGATCGTGCCGAAGGCGTACGGACTCGGGAACGCCGAACGCTGGTCGCTGCGTGTCGCCCGCTCGCTGTCGGTCGTCGGTCGACTGCTGTGGCCGATCGTGGTCGTCTTCGACGCCGTCACCCGGCGGCTGGCCGCCCTGATCGGCGGCGACAGCGACGTCGAGGAGCAGTACCACTCCTGACCCGCCGCCCACCTGTATCGCTTCGGGACGGGCCGCGACCGGTCCGTCGCTGTCAGGTCCCGCCGTTCTCCCCGTCAGCCTGGGCGGTCGCGGTGACGACCTTCCAGTCGCCGTCCTCGGTGGCGGTGAACACCGTCGAACTGCTCGACTGCGTGCGCTCCTGCTCGCCGAGGGTGAGCGTCGCCTCGATCGTGAGGCCCACCAGAGCGGTGTCGCTCGCCTCCCCGTGGATCGAGACGAGCGTGTCCAGTTCCTCCTGTGTGGTCCCCGGTCCGCCGAACCGCTCTCTGATCGTCGCTGCCGTCGGGGCCCCGTCGACGGTGTCGGTGCCGCCGATCTCGTAGCTGACGTTCTCGGAGTTCGTTCCCGACCCGATCGTCTCCTCGTCGATCGGGCGGTTCGGCGACCGACTGTGGAGGAGAGCGTCGTACCGCTGGACGTCCCCGTCGATCGCGGCCTGGAACGCGTTCCGGACCGCCCCCTGCGGGCCACCGCTCCCGCCCCCGAGGAAGCCGAGACACCCCGCCAGCCCGACAGTCGTCGTCGCTCCGGCCGTCGCGATGAGTTCTCGTCGTCTCACTCCCTACTGGACGGCACTGGGTCGTTTGGGCCTTGTGGCCGGTCGACCCCTGCCGACGGGCGACGGCCGGGGACCGCCGCGGCCCCGCTCGCGACGGTGAGGCTGCCCGCGTGGGGCGGGTCGGGAGGACTCAGCCCTGAACGAACGCGGACCCACCCGACCCGCCGGCGGCGAGGAGCTTCCAGTTGCCGTTCTCCGTCGCCATCAGGTACGTAGCCGTGGTGGTCGTGGAGGTCGACTGGCCGTTCGCGGAGATCGTCAACTCCACGCTGATGTCGACGATGGCGGCGTCCTCGGCGTTGTTGACGACCTGGACGAGCGTGTCGAGTTGCTCCTGTGAGGTGCCGAACCCGCCGAACTGGTTCCGGATCGCCTCCTCGCCGGGGTCCTCGTTCACCACCTCCGTGTTCTGGATGTTGATGTTGACCGAGTCGCTGCTGCCGGCGCCGGTCCCGACCGAGGACTCGTCGATGGGCCGCAGCGGTGACTCGCTGTGGACGAACCCCTCGAGCTGGTCGACGTTGCCGTTCAGGGCCGCCTGGATCGCCGACTTCGCGGTGCCCGCCGGCCCACCACCTCCCCCACCGAGAAAGCCCGCACAGCCCGCGAGTGCCGTCACCGTCGATGCGCCTGCCGCCGCGAGTACCTTGCGTCGTTGCACGACCTACCCGAGGGGAAACCACGGTTTTAATTTTTCCCCGACATCTCGTCGTGACGCGAAAACCGGTCAGGCCAGGCGGAACCCCGCCGTCGTCCGCTCGCCGTCGCGGTGCTGGCGGAGGTAGTAGGCGACGCCGGGGCCGTGAGCCGCCCCGACGACCAGGTGGACGGGCCCGGTGTCGTGGTGGTGGACGGCGTAGTCGGCCATGCGGGCGTTGCGGGCGTGGGTCACCCACTCCAGGTCGGGGTCGTGCCGGCGGACCCACTCCCGCTCGACGGGCTGGGGGAGGAAGGCTCGCCGGTAGTACGCCTGCAGCGCCGGCAACTGCGTGGGGTCGGCGGCGGCGCGCTCCCGCAGGGCGAACGCCTCGTACTCGTCACCCGTCGCCAGGCCGGCGTGGTCGGTCAGCAGCGTCGACACCGCCGCCCCCAGTGCGCGCTCGACGCGCTCGCCGTACACGTCGCCGTACGTCTCGATCAGTCCGTAGACCCGCTTCCGGACTCGCTCGGTGACCGCCTCGAACCGGTTCGCCGGGTGCAGGACGGGGTCCTCGAACTCGTTCTCGACCTCCGGGAGGTCCCCACAGCGGTCCAGCGCCCACCGGTAGTCGTCCATCGCGCAGACGTCCATCCCGTCGAAGTACAGCGGCCGGATCCCCTGCTCGGCGTACACGGTCGCGCCGTCCTCCAGCAGCCGACCGACCCGCTCGCGGAAGTACGACCGCTCCGCGTCGGTCCCGGCGTGGGTGACCCCGTGGACGTGAAAGTCGTCGCCGTCGACGGTGACGCACTCGCCCGGCAGTGGGGCGTCGAGGTCGTCGTCCTCCAGGCGGGCCCACAGGTCGCCCCACTCCGCCTTCGCCGCGAAGTACGCGTCGTGCTCCGAGTCGGCTCCGGTCAGCGCCACCAGGTCGGCCAAGCTCTCGGCCCCCCGCAACGCCGCCAGTCGCTCGCGGTCGGCCGCAGTCAGCCCGTCTCCGGACCGTGGCACGACCGACCGGTCGTCGGCGTCCGAGGCGTCGCTCATGTCTCCGCTACGTGCGGGCCGATTTAACCCTCTCGGCGGACGTGCGAACGAATCACACACCTCCTCGCTGTCTGCGGGTCAGCCCGCGGGCGGCGGGTGTGCCTGACCACCCCGGGTCGTCCGTGACTACAGGCCGCCGGTGCCGCTGTCGGCGTCGGGCAGGTCGTACGGGTCGACCTCGATACCGAGTTCGCGCAGGGCGTCCTCCAGGTGCCGTTCCTCGGCGTAGTCGGCGCCGTCCTCCTCGCGGAGGCGCTGGGCGGTCGAGAGCACCTCGGCCTTGCGGTCGTGGGGCACGTCGTACTTGTCGGCGGTGAGTTCGATCACGAGGCCGTTGTGGTCGGTCGTGTAGATCGAGTGGAAGATACCCCGGTCGAACACGTTGTAGCGGTGGCCGGCGTCGTCCAGCGCGTCCATCACGGACTCGTACCGCTCGGGGTCGACCGAGAAACAGAGGTGGTGGACGGCGCCCGTGTCCACGCGCTGGCCGCCGGCGTTCGAGGGCCGGTCCCCGACGAACACCGTCAGGATGCGCCCGTCACCCGTGTCGAAGAAGAGGTGTGTCTGGTCGGGGTCGTCGAGGTTGGGCTGGCGCAACACCAGCGGCATCCCCAGCAGGTCGCGGTAGAAGGCCAGGGTGTCCGCCTCGTTCGACCCCCAGATCGTGACGTGGTCGGTGCCGGTCGTGTGGATCGGTGCCTCCGGTCGCTCGGCCGTGACCGTCGGCGCGTCGGCGTCGGACTGAGCCATGCCTCACGTAGCACGGACGGTCGTTTACGTCTGCCGACGGCGGATCGATGGTCCCGTTCTCGGAACCGCGACTCCCGCGCGACACCCCCGCCGGGCGCTGGTCGCACCTGCCGTTATCGCGGCGCGAACGCCGTTCTCGACGCTGATAACGCACCTCGACCTACGCTGTTAGGGTCCGTCTGCCGGCCGTCCTAACACGATAGCCGGACTGGTTATGCCACCGTTCCCCATACTGTTCACAAGCGCCACCTGGGCTCCTGGGTGGACCACCAACCATGTCATCGGAAACGGAGCGGACGACGACGGAGGATCCACAGAACAGGGACGGACCGGAGGGCCCGGCGGCGCTCGGGGGCGAACACCTGCTCGAGGTCGTCCTCGGCGGCGTCGAGACCGCCGCGCTCGTCGTCGACGACGGTGGCGAGATCGTCCAGGTGAACGAGGCGGCGGCGTCGCTGTTTGGCACGACGACGGGCGTGACGGGACGGGCGACCGAACTCCGCCCGAGTCCGTCCGGCACCGACCCGATCGAGGAGGTACTTCGCACCGGCGAGGCGGTGTCGGACAGGCGGGCGACGGTCACGGTCGCCGGCGAGGAGCGCACCCTCTCCCGGACGGTCACCCCGCTGCACGACGAGGACGGCGACCTGGTCGGCGCCCTGGAGGTCGACCGTGACGTGACCGAGCGCGTCGAGGCCGAGCGCCGGGCCGAGACGCTGTCCGACTACCAGGACCGCGTCATGGCGACGTTCAACGACGCCCTGGGTCGCCTCGCCGACGGCGATCTCACCGTGAGCCCGACGGTGCCGGAGCCGGACGGGGACTTCGAGGAACTCCGCGCGGCCCGCCGGCAGTACGAGACGATGAACGACAACCTGGAGCGGGCGGTCCGGAACACGAACGACCTGGTCCAGAGCATCCAGCGCGTCTCCGAGGAACTGGCGGGGACGAGCCAGCAACTCAGCGGCAACAGCGAGGAGGTCACCAGCTCGATCGAGGAGATAAACGCGACCAGCCAGGACATGGCCGAGGGCGCCGACGAACTCGCCGAGCAGACCCAGCGCGCCGACGACAGCCTCTCCAGCCTGTCGGCGTCGATCGAGGAGGTGACCGCCTCCACACAGGAGATCGACGCACAGTCGAACAACGCCGCCGAGCTGGCGGCCGAGGGTGTCGATGACGTCTCCCAGGCCGTCGGGCAGATCCGGTCGGCGATGGAGGCGGCCGAGCAGATCACGGAGGAGGTCGACGACCTCGAACGGAGCATGAACGAGGTCAGCGAGATCATCCAGGTGATCTCCGACATCGCCGACCAGACGAACCTGCTGGCGCTGAACGCGAACATCGAGGCCGCCCGCGCCGACGAGGGTGGCGACGGCTTCGCCGTCGTCGCGAACGAGGTGAAGTCCCTCGCCGAGGAGACCCAGGACTCGGCCGACGACATCGAGGCGATCCTCACCGAGGTCCAGGAACAGACCTCCGAGGTGGCCGACAGCATCGAGACCACCAACGACGAGGTGGACGACGGGCTCAGCGCCGTCGAGACCGTCGTCGACACCCTCGAGGAGATCGAGAGCGCCATCGACCGGACGAGCCAGGGCGCGTCCGAGGTGAGCCGCGCCGTCGAGAATCAGGTCGAGAACACCGAGGAGGTCAACGCCGTCGTCAACAACGCCTCCGCACTCAGCCAGGAACTGAACGCCGCGATCCAGCAGATCACCGCAAGCGTCGAACAGCAGTCCTCGGCGATGGAAGACGTCGTCGAGATGTCCGAACAGCTCAGCCTGAAAGGCGACGAACTGAGCGAGCGCGTCGGCCAGTTCACGGTCCACGAGAGCCAGACGACTGCCCACGGAGACTGACGATGTCACAGACAGAGCCACAGACTCACGACGAGCGAGTCCAGGTCCTCGAGTTCCGCCTCGGCGGTGAGCGGTACTGCGTCGAGATCGGACACATCGAGGAGATAGTGAAGAAGGGGGAGGACGACCTCACCGTCGTCCCCAACTCCCCGCCCCACGTCAGCGGCATCACCGACCTGCGGGGGCAGACGACGACGATCGTCGACCCGAAGCGCCTGCTGAACGTCTCCGACGGCGAGGGCCGGGGCGACCAGATCATCGTCTTCGACGAGGCGGCGGTCGACCACGACGGCGTCCTCGGGTGGTCCGTCGACGAGGTGTATCAGGTCTCGACCTTCGACACCGCCGAGGTGGACGACTCCGTCGAGGACGGTTCGGTCAAGGGCGTCGTCAACCGGGATGACGGCTTCCTCATCTGGACCGACCCGGACATCACCCCGAGCTGACGCCGCTCTCCTGCTCCCGGCGGTCACCCCCTCAGTCGCCGTCAGTGAGTTCGCCGCCGGTCACTGCTCCATCTGCTCTATCAGGCCGCGCTCGGCCCGGCGGATGTGCTCGTGGAAGGTCGGCGCCGCGATGCCGAGCTGGTCTGCCACCTCGTCGCCGTTGGCCTCGCGGGGCCACTCGAAGAAGCCCGCCTCGTGGGCGGTCCGCAGCACCTCCAGCTGGCGCTGTGTCAGCGACTCAAGCGGCGACGCCGCGCCGGTGCCGTCGCCGATCGCGACGTTCGACCGCCGACTGACGAGTTCGACGTCGTCGCGCCGGTCCAGCACCGACCGCACCCCCGAGGAACGGTCGCCGGTCCCGGGCGCGAACAACTCGACTCGTGTCTCGCGGGGCGCGTGTCGCACCGAGTCGATCACCGCGCCGTGGACGGCGAGCCGCAGCGGGAGCGAAGTCGCCGACAGCGTCGCCGCGTGGTCGTCCCCGTCGGTCTCGACGGCGGACAGGCCGACGACGCCCTCGGCGGCCGACTGGACGGCCCCGGGGTCGGCCTCGGGCACCCGGAACCGGACGGCGACCTCGCCGTCGTCGGGGTCGTACGAGGTGACCTCCACGGCACTGTCGAGCCCCCGCGCGAGCGTCGCCAGCGGCGACCCCGACTCCGTCACGCGCACCTCGAGTTCGTCGAGGGGCCCGGGCAGCGCCACGGCGGCACGCCCGAGATCGGCCAGGCGTGCGCCCACCAACCGGGCGACGCTCTCGACCAGTGACCGCTCCGTGTCGCCGAAGGTGTCGGGGTCGTCCGCGTACACACCCAGCACGCCCAGGCTGGCGTCGCCGAGCGTGACCGGGACCGCCAGCACGGACTGGAACCCGTGTGTCAGGGCGGTGCCGCGCCACTCCGCCCGGCGCGGTGACTCCGCGACGTGTTGCACCTGGACCGTGCGGCCCTCGACGGCGGCCCGGCCGGCGGGTTCGAGCGAGTCCCGCGTGAGGTCCCACAGCGCGGCGTCGAGGTAGTGCTGTCCCGTTCCGGCCCACGCCGCCGGTTGCAGTTCCTCGCCGTCGGTGCGACGACCGACCCAGGCGAACTGCACGTCGTCGTCCTCGGTGAGCCGCTCGCACACCGTCTCCAGTGTCGCCGCCGAGAGGTCGTCGTCGAGGGCCGTGCGGGTGACGTCGGTGAGGACCGAGCCGAACGTCTCCAGGCGGTCGAGCCGGTCGTTGCGGTTCTCCAGGGTCCGCTCGCGCTCGCGGACCGTCTCCAGTTGGGTGGTACGGTCGAGGACGCTCTCGGCGGTCGCCGCCAGGATGTTCAGCAACTCGATGACCCCCTCGGGGATCACCGACTCCGAGCGGACGTGCAACACGCCGTGCCCGCCGACGGGGATCGCCAGTCCGGCGTCCTGGCCGTCGCCCGTGGCCGACCCCTCCGCGTCGTCGACGTAGACGCTCGACTCATCGATGAACGCCCGCCAGACGGGACTGTCGCTCGGCTCGACGGCGGTGCGGGCCCCCCCGACCCGCTGGCCGCTGGTCGCCGCGGGGTCGAGGGTGTTCGCCGACCGGTCGTACAGGTACACCGTCACACCCAGTTCCGACTCGACGTCGGTCGCCGCCGTCGCCAGCCGGGCGGCGATCTCGTCCTCGTCGGTCGCGGTCAGCAGGTCCTGGCTCACCTCGTGCAGCTTGGTGAGCCGGCGCTCGTGACGGCGCACCTCGGTCACGTCTCGGTGGATGACGATCACGGAGGCCTCGCCGTCGGGCCTTACGTGGGGGATGCGGGTCGTCTGGAAGGTGCGGCGTTCGCCGTCGACGGTGACCTCGTCGCGGGTCTCCTGGACGCCGTCGGCCTCGAGTACCTGCTGTTCGTGACGCCGGAAGGTGGAGGCCGTCGAGGGGTCGTACAGCGTCTCGTCCGTGCGGCCAACGATCGCCTCCGGGTCGACCGACAGCAGGTCACCCATCGCCCGGTTGGCGAGGAGGTACTGGCCGTCGGCGTCCTTTATACCGATCGCGTCGGTGGTGTTCTCGACGATGCGCTCGTACTCCTGTAGTTCGCGCTCGCGCTCGATGCGCTCGGTGATGTCCTGGAGGATGCCGGCGTAGCCGACGAACTCACCGGCCTCCCGCACCGGCCCGAGCAGGATCTCACAGGGGATCTGCCCGCCCGTGGCGGTCGTGACGGTGGCCTCCACGCGGATGGGGGGGTCCCCGGCGCCGCCCAGTCGTTCGACCGGCGTCGACAACACGTCGTCGTGGTCGGCCAGAAAGCGGTCGTAGTGACTGCCCAGCAGGTCCTCGGTGTCGTAGCCGGTCATCTCGCTCAACGAGCCGTCCGCGAACACCACCTCGCCGTCGGTGTCGACGGTGAACGAGGGGGCGTCCAGGGCGTCGACGATAGACTGGTACTGGTTCGCGACCGTCTGTGCGCGGTACCGGCGGACGGCGTTGCGGATGCGGTTTATCAGGAGGTCGCGGTGTTGGCCCCGGCCCTTCCGGACGTAGTCGGTGACGCCGGCGGAGATGGCCTCGCTCGCCACGTCCTCGCTGCCAGCGCCGGTCGCCAGGATGAACGGGAGGTCCTCGCCCGCCCGCTCACGCATCGCACGCATCAACTCGATCCCGTCCATCCGGCCCATCCGGTAGTCGCTGATGACGCAGTCCACCTGGTGATCGGCCAGCACGTCCAGCGCCGCCTCCGGCCCGACGGCGGTGTGTGCGGTCATGTCCTCCTCGAGTTCGAGGTGCTGGCTGACGACGTCGACGTACTGGCGCTGGTCGTCGACGACCAACACCGATATCGTCTCGCCCGCGGTCGCGGCGTCTCGGTCTCCCTGGCCACCCGCGTGTGTGCTGTGTTGTCGCATGGTGTAGACGAAGAGAGTCCCGTGTCCCACACCAGCGGCGGAGACCATTTAGGGGTTATTGCAGACCTGTCACGGGTTTGGAACGATCGGCGCCGTGAGCGCCCGCTCTGTGAACGGTGTGGACGGGCGGTCTCAGAACTGCGACCGGATTTCAGCCGTGAAAACGCGGTACGTGAATCAGTTAGGGGTCACAGAGACGCCGGCCTAACCAGTTTGCCAGCAGTTCTAATAAGTGGTGTTCAAATACTGAATACATGGCTTCGAAGAACCGGACGTCGACCGAGGTGCTGGACGTCATCGGCAACAAGTACGCCGCACAGATCCTGGCCGCCGCCGAGGAACCGCTCTCTGCACGCGAGCTGGAGGACGACTTCGACATCCCGATCGCGACCGCGTACCGCCGGATCGAGGAGCTGACCGAGGCCGGACTGCTGGAGAAGGACGGCCAGATCCTCACCGACGACCGCCAGCGCTCGAACATCTACCGGCGCAGCGTCGAGGAACTGTCCGTCGAGTTCGACGAGGACGGCGTCGTGGTCTCCACCGAGGAGAACGAGGACCCCGACAACAGCCTCGACCGGATGTGGGGCACCATCTCCTCCGACTGACCCCGATTATCAGCGCTAAGATTTCTGGGGTAGTTTGATACCGGTCCGTGAACACTCTGCAGCCACACGGATGGCACTGATATCACACCTCTACCTGGTGACCAGCGGGGTCCTCGTGCTGGGGGGGCTCACCGTGGTCGGGCTCAGCACCAGGGCGTACATGGAGACGACGCGACGGGCGATGATACACCTGAGCCTGGGGTTCACGCTCGTGGTGGCCGCCACGCTGTCGACGGCGATAAGCGGGTACGTCACGAACTTCACCAACCCCAGGACGCTGCTCTTCGTCAACACGACGTTCAACGCCCTCGGCTACCTCTTCGTCGTGTACAGCCTGCTCACCTACGAGTAGGGTCCCCAATTTCTCCCGCCGTCGCCCGGAGCGCGAGGGCAGTGTGTACAAATTTTAAGTGACATCGGCTCATAAGCTACGCACGAACGGTCTGGTTGTCCACATGAACACGCGAAACGCCTCGGGCGACGACGGCGGCGTGGCCGCGCGGGTACAGCGCTGGGAGTGTCCGTACTGTCGCTCGTTCTCCGACGCCTCGGTGTCGACGGTCAGGAGACACGTCAGAGAGACCGAGGACGAGCCCCACCCGACGGGCGAGGGCGACCGCCACCTCCCCGGCTACGGTGACGACGGCGCCCTGGTCGCCGTGTGGCCGGCCGACGGGACCGGCCCCGTCCCGATCGACGAGGTCGACTCGGTCCCCGGCGCGACGGAGGTCGTGGCCGACGCCGGTACCGAACGACTGGGTGTCGACCACTGGGTGTGCCCTCACTGTGGGTACACGAACGACACCGAACAGGGCATCCGCTCACACGTCACCGGCACCACGGACGCCGCCCACGCCGGTAAGTCGGGGTGGAACCCGGCCCGCCCGATCGAGGGGTACGACGCCGGCGGCGACCTCGTCGCGAGGATCACCCCCTCGGCCGACGGCGGCGAGAGCGTGGTGGTCCCCGCCGGCGAGGACGCCGACGGGACGACGGCGTACTCCTCCGGCGAGGGGATCCGCGGCGAGAAGAAGGTCCGCCTGATCAACGCCTGGCTCGCCGACCCCGACGCCCACTACTCCGAGTTGGCCGACGCCGCCGACACCACGCCCCGGTACGCCCACCGGGTGAAGAACAAACTCGAGGACGGCGAGATAGCCGAGGGAGCGGTGACGGAGGTCGCCGACGAGGACCTCCAGGCGACGTTCGCGGCGCGACTGGCCGACGACACCGGGACGACCGACGAGCGATCCTCGGACCCCGCGCAGGCGCTGGCCGCCGCCGGTGTCGACCCCTCGGGCGACCAGGCCTCCTCCCCCGGGGAGCCGGCCGTCCCGGTCTCGGAGGTCGAGCGCGTGCGTGACATGATGGAGATGTACCGCCGCGAGGCCGAGTTCGAGGCCGACTCCGCCGCCGGGGACGACACCCTCGCCGCCCGCGCGGAGACGAAAGAGTTCGTCGCGACCCAGGCCATCGAGATGCTCGAACGCGCCATCGAGTCGGCCGACCACTCCGACCGCTGACCGTCCCGCGACGCCGACCACCCTCCTCCGAGAATCGCCGGACAGAGGCAATAACCTAATCTAGTTAGGTCCGATCTCCGACGGACACCACACTGGATAGCCAAGTCGCTTACCCCCTCCACTGGTGTTAGGGCTGAACGAGATGGGATCGGAACAGCCAGTCGACGAGAAGGGTGCTCCACTGGGGGCCGGCGGCGACGGGACCGACGCATGGGGGGTCGGAGACGACGCCGTCGCAGGTGACCGCGACGCGACGACGGCGACCGACAACGGATGGTTCTACCACGTCACGGCTCCGGAACGGGCGGCGTCGATCCTGAGAGAGAGTTTCGACCCCGACGCCGCGACCGTCGCCCGGCGTCGCTTCGACGACCAGCCCACGGAGCACCGGTACTGCGAACTGGAGGCGCGGGCGATGGCCGCCGACGCCTTCGACCGCACCCGGCGACGCGTGTTCCCGGCCGCCCCCTCGCGGACGGACTGCACCGCGCTGTGGCCGACGCGGCGGGCGCTCGAGTCCCACCTCGCGCTGTACGACCGCGAGTTGAGCACGGTACGGGTGCGGTCGCGGGGGCTGTTCGACGCCGGCCCGGTGCTCGTCGCTGACTTCAGGCTGGCCGCGGTGGCGCGACAGGCCGCCGAGCAGGCCGTCGACGACCCCGAGAGTGACCACGGACTGGGCAGGGTGACCCGCCGGTACTGGGAGTCCGCCGAGGTGTGTCACTCGCCGTCGGAGGCGACGGCGGTCGCCGCCGACCACGACTGGCCCGAGGCGCTGGTCCCCGGCCACGTCCCGCGGGACCTGCTTGCGGCCACCGGCGTCGCACAGGACGACCCCGTCGCGGCCCGCCGCTCGACCGCCGCCGGCTCCCCCGCCCACAACCCATGAGTTCGAGCACCGACGACACGGCGACCGGTGGCCCCGCGGGGACGGTCTCCTCCGGTGTATCCGGGTTCGACACCCTCGTCGGCGGGAGCCTCCCGAAGGACCGACTGTACGTCATCAGCGGGCCGCCGGGCAGCGGCAAGACCACCTTCTCGGTGCAGTTCGTCACCCAGGGAATCCGGCAGGGCGAGCGGTGCCTGTACGTCAGCATGCACGAGACGAAGGCCGGACTCGTCACCGACATGGCCGGCTACGACATGCCGTTCGAGCAGGTCGCTGCCTCCGACCGGTTCCAGTTCATGGACCTGATGTCCTCACAGGGGCAGCGACTGCTCGGCCTGAAGAACAACTCCGCCGGCAGTCGCTCGGAGATCACCAACGCCGCCAACCGCTTCACCAACTACGTCGACTCGAACGACATCGACCGCGTGGTGATCGACTCGACGATGGTGCTCGAACACTACTTCGGCGGGGAGTCGGACGTGCTGGTCGCCTTTCTCACCGCCCTGAAAAACGTCGACGCCACGGTGTACCTCATCTCCGAGATGACCGACCCCTCCAGCTACGCCGACGAGCACTACCTCTCGCACGGCGTCGTCTTCCTGCACAACTTCCTCGACCGCGAGGGCTCGGCCTCGAAGATGGTCCGCGGGGTCCAGGTGGTAAAGATGCGTGGTCGCGAGGTCGACGGCCAGATAAAGCGCGTGGAGTTCCGCGACGAGGGACTGGAGGTCTTCCCCAACACGCCCGTCTCCCCGTGACATGTACGAGGACCACTTCGACCCCGTCGAGGAGCCGTCCACCCTCGACACCGACGAGTTGCTGACCCGGGCGTACGCGCTCGGGGTCGCCGCCTCGATGGGCAGGCGCCACCCGGACGAGCTCGCCCGCATAGTGGCGGGCACCGACGGCGCCTACGAGCGGAACCTGATCGAGGTGGCCCACCAGGAGGGAAAGCAGGAGGCGCGGGACGTGGCCGCCGACGCCGACGACGATGGCCCCTCCCCGTGGTCCGTCCTCGTCACCGAGGAGGCGTCGCCCGCAGGCGAGGTCGACGCCGACGGGGACTCCGGGTCCGCCGAGCGCGACGGCCCCGAGCGGCGGCATGCCGTCGAGGGCCCGCCGAAGGCGGTCGAGCGCCTGAAGGCGATGGAGCTTCCCGACCGCGACCCGGAGATGACCGACCTGCCCGACTTCCTCTAGCCGTCAGGTTCCTTACGCTTGGTCACGAACTGGTGATACACCGTGTCCGAGAGCGTCGTCGCCGACTTCACCGCCCGCGTCGGTGGTCGCGGGGAGGCCCAGGGCGACCCCGTGAACTGCCGTGTGGTGATGAACGAACACCAGTTGGTGATCGCCACCGAGGACGACCGCGAGGTGATCCCCCTGGAGTCCGTGTTCGACGTGGTCGTCGGCCGGCCGCCGGGTGACGTGGCGGACTTCTTCGACGACTCGGTCACGCTCGCGTACCGCGCCGACGTGGCCCGGGCGACGACCAGCGACGTGCCATCGAACCTGAAACTGCCCGAGGACCGCGACGGCGAGCGCACCTCGATCACGGTGCTCGCGGACCCGGACACGATCGACCGGTTCACCACGGTGCTGTTCACGGCGATCCTGGAGGGGACACCGGCGCTGGTCAGTTACCGCGCCCGGGCCGGTGGTCGCGTCACCGACGAGGGCGCGACCCGGTGTACGCTGCACCTGGACGACCGCGCCGTCGTCTTCCGCAGGGACGGCGCCACCCAGCGGATCGACGTCGAGTCCGTCGTCGACTTCGACCGCGTCGAGAAAGACCTCGCGGGCGAGCCCCGCCCCGTCATCTCTGTCCGGCACGTCGACGGCCAGGACGCGATCACCTCCGAGGTCGCCCTGGCCTCCGAGCGGAAACTGAACGTGCTGGGTCGGTACCTCCGGCTCGTGTACAGCGACCTCGTCGAGGACCTGGCCGAGATCGAACTCAGCGAGGCGGAGTCCGAGGTGCTCGTCGCCCGGTACACGAGCGGCGCGGACGTCAACCTCGCCAGCGTGCTCGGCATCGACACCAGTCGGGCGACGATGCTTCTGGACTCGCTGGCCGAGAAGGGCCTGCTCGAGGACGACGACGAGCGCTCGTTCACCAGCCGCGGGCTGCTGGTCGTCAACCGGCGCCTGGAGTCGGTCAACTGACCCGGAGTCGTGGGCTTTGCCCGCTACTCGTCGTTCATCGCGCCGCTGGCGAGGTTTCGTCCGCGGGCGGTCAGGCCCACCTCGCGGCGCACGCGGACCTCCTCTAGGACCTCCAGTTCGATGAGGTCCTCGTAGATCTCCTCGACGCGCTCGACCGGCAGCCCGACGAAGTCGCCGATCTCGAACGGGGAGACGCCGGAATAAAGCGCCATCAACACCTCCTCTTCCTCCTCGGAGAGGTCCAGGTTCGCCGTGCTGCGGTCCTCGCCCTTGCGGAACAGCCCCTCCATGTGCGTACAGAGGCGGGCGTCGCCGGAGACGTACGTCTGGACGCTCGTGCCCTCCTCGGTGTGCTCGACCTCGATGACGGTGCGTTTGTCCTCGACGACGGTACGCTCGGTCGTCTCGATCCGGCCGATGTCGTCGAGGTCGACCTCGACGAAACTGCCGTCGGCCACCGCCAGTCCGACGGCGTCGTCCTCGACGGTCGCGCGGGCCTTCTGCCAGTCGTTGTCCTGGACGACGCCGCCCTCGACCGCCGGGTGCCGGACCAAAAACGTCTGGTGGTCCAGCAGTGCCCTGTAGAGGGCGGCCTCGAACTGCTCGTGGTCGGCCGGCTTCAGCAGGATGACGTCGTCCTCGTACCGCAGCGGGAGGTAGTTCGACACCCGCGTGGACGTCTGGTTGACGTCCATCCGGTCGGTGAGACTGCCGAGTTTCGACAGCTTCAGCGTGCGCTTGCCGGCGTTGCTGACGAGGACGATCCGCTGGTTCGACAGCAACACCCGACCGGTGAGCCAGTCCGCCTCGGGCACCTCGCGGTCGTCCTTGACCGCCTGGAGGAACTTCCCGCGCGTGTCGAGGATCTTCGTCTCGCCCTTGCTCACGACTCGTCACCTCCGGTCGTCGCCAGGGTCATCGTCCCCCCAGCCGTGACAGTGCGGTGAAGGCGCGTTTGCGTATCTGCTCGTCCTCGGTGTCGTCGACGAGGGCGTCCAGTGCCCGCCGTGCGGGGTCGCCGCCGACCTGGCCCAGCGCGAACGCCGCGTTCGCCCGCGCCCCCTGTGAGCGACCGGGGTCCTCGACGACGTCGATCAGCCGTCGTTCGGTCCCGTCGGCCCCGAGTTCGGTGAGACTGGTGGCGGCCATCTTCGCGGTCATCTGGTCGTCGTCGCCCAGCGCCCCGACCAGGGCGTCACGCGCCTCGGTCCCCTCGCCGGGCGCCACCCGGCCGAGCAGCCAGGCGGCGTTGCGACGGCGACTGGGCTCCTGGGCCTCGTCGAGGAGCTCGGTCAACGAGGCGACAACGACCGACCCGGGTGCCTCCCGGAGTTCGGCCAGCACCGCCTCGCGCACCTCGTGGCTCCGCTCGGAGGGGGCGTTCGCCAGCAGCGACAGCAGGGCGTACACCGCCGCCCGCCGGACTCGCTCGCTGTCGTCGGTGAGTGCCTCCGTGACCGTGTGGACCGTCGACGGGTCGCCCACCTCGCCCAACGCGGTCACGGCCGCTCGCCGCACCCCCGAGGCGGGGTCCTCGACCATCTCTGCCAGCCCCGACGCCGCCGCGCTCCCGCCGATCGACCCGAGGGCGGTGGCGACCTCGCGCCTGACGGGGGCGTCGTCGTCGGTGTGTTCGAGCAGCGGCTCCACGGCTCGGGGGTCCGCCAGCCGACCACAGGCCCTGGCCGCTCGCGCCCGGACGCGGTGGTCCCCGTCGTCCAGGCAGTCCACGACCGCCGAGACGGCGGCGGGGTCGCCCGCCCGCCCGAGCAGGGTGACCGCCGCGATCCGCAACTCAGGGACCGGTTCGTCGAGCACCTCCGCGAGCGCCTCCGAGCGGACCCACGCTGCCCCGTCGGTGGTCGCGTCCATGGCGTCGGCGAGGTACCGCTCGATCGCCTCGTCACCGAGGCGGTCGAGCGCGTCGATCGCTGCCGCCCGCACGTCGCGGTTCTCGTCCTCGTCGGCGACGGTCGCGAGCACCTCGACGGCGTCGTCCCCGGCGTCGACCTCCGCCAGCGCCGCCGCCGCCCGCTGGCGCACCGCGGGGCTGTCGCTCTCGACGACCACGTCGGTCAACCGCTCGACGTCGTTGTTCCGCTCTAACCGGTAGACTGACATGATCGGTTCGTCGCCCGACGCTCGACCCGCACCGGCTCGACGGGGACGGTGACGTCCTCGCGGTGGGCGCTCACCGCCTCCACGGCGGCGCCGGCCCCCAGCGCGGGCGTGGGCCGACGCAACGATCGTTCACTTCCCGATGCCACTCTCTTCGTGAATGGTATGGGTCGCCCTCAACTTAAGCGTGCTCCCCGTTACGACGGCTGATAACCGCTCGGCTGCGGCCGGGAGACCGCTACCGGCTCTGATAACGGCCGGTGTGTTTAACGGGACGAGGCATGAACAGTTCGATGAACGATCTGGATGCCAGCAGAGGACCCCTCCACCGAGTCGGCCGGCCGTCCCCGCGGCGGGAGCGTCACCCCGGCGGCGGGCGAGTCGGTCCGGGCGGTCGTCGCCGACGACTCGCAGTTCATGCGGGCGTCTATCGAGACGCTGCTCGACCGTCACGGCGTCGAGGTCGTGGCGACCGTCCCGAACGGCGCCGCCGCCGTCGAGGCCGTCCGCGAGCACCGGCCCGACGTCGTCACGATGGACATCGAGATGCCACACGTCGACGGCATCGAGGCGACCGAGCGGATCATGGACGAGGTGCCCACTCCCGTCGTGGTGCTCAGCGCCCGGGCCGAGGACGACGCCGACGTCACCCTGGAGGCGCTGGGGAAGGGGGCCGTCGACTACTTCACGAAGCCCGGCGGCACCGTCTCGACCGAACTCCAGGCCCACGAGGAGGCGCTCGCGGAGACGGTCCGGACCGCGGCGGCGGCGGAGCCGACGGTCGCGGAGTCACCCCCTGGCACCGGCCCGGGCCCCACGCTCCCGGCCGACCTGCCCGAGCATCCGCTACTGGTCGTCGGCGCCTCCACCGGCGGCCCGCCGGTCGTCGAGCGCCTGCTGCGGGAGCTGCCGGTCGACGCCGACTTCCGGGTGCTGGTCGTCCAGCACATGGCCCCCGAGTTCACCGGTGGCTTCGCCGACCGACTCGACCGCGCCAGCGACTACGACGTGCGCGAGGCCGAGGACGGCGACCGCATCGGCGGCGGCGAGGCGCTTGTCGCTCCCGGCGGCCACCACCTCCGGGTCGGGGGGTACGCCCGCGGTCGACTCCGGGTCCGGCTCACCCGCGACCCGCCGGAACACGGCGTCCGTCCCGCGGTGGACGTGACCCTGCGGTCCGTGGCAGACCGGGTCGGCGGCGACGCCCCCGTCGTGGCGGCGGTGCTGACCGGCATGGGCGAGGACGGCCGCGCCGGGGTCGAGCGCGTCGCCGACGCCGGCGGCAGTGTCGTCGCACAGGACGAGCCCACCTCGGTCGTGTTCGGCATGCCACAGGCGGCCATCGACACCGGCCGCGTGGACAGCGTGGCCCCGGAGGACCGACTCGCCGGTCGCGTGCTCGAGACACTACAGGACAATGAGTGACAACTTCGACGTCTTCGTCCGCGAGGGCGAGGAAGAGATCCGCACGTTGAACAGCGACCTACTCGCGCTGGAGGACGACCCCGACGATACGGCGATCATGGACGACATCTTCCGGAGTGCCCACACCCTGAAGGGCAACTTCGCCGCGATGGGCTTCGAGGACGCCTCGGACCTGGCCCACGCCGTCGAGGACCTGCTGGACGCCATGCGCGAGGACGAGATCCCGGTCACCAGCGAGTCGATCGACCTCGCCTTCGACGGGGTCGACCGCATGCAGGCCGGCCTGGACGACATCGACGAGACCGGCTCGTTCGACCAGCCCACCGACGGCCTCATCGCCGAACTCCGCTCGCACCTGGAGAGCGAGCGTGAGGCCGCCGGCACCGTCACCACCGAGGAGACGGGCGCCCCCGACACCGCCACCGACGCCGAGTCCGGCGGCGACCCCGACGCGGTCGCCGGTGACGACGGCCTGCTCGACGGCGTCGACCCCGTCGCGGTGCGGGCAAAGCTCGACGACCCCGGCGCCGTCGAGGGAGTCGACGGCGTCACGCTGCTGCGGGTCGACCTCGGCGACCCCTCCCTGCCCGGCGCCGAGGGGATGCTGACGATGGAGAAACTGTCCGAGGAGTTCGACGTCCTCGGCACGGTGCCGGCGCCCGGGGCGGTCCACGAGGGCGAGTTCGACGGCCACTTCGACGCCTTTCTCGCCGCCGACCCCGACACCGCCGTCGACTACGCCGAACACGTCCAGCCGGTCGAGGACGCCGCCGCCGCTCCCCTCGACGCGGACGCCGACGCGAGCGAGGCCGGGGCCGAGGACGCCGACGGTGCAGACGCGGACACGCCGACAGAGACACCGGACACAGACCCCGAGGACGCCCCAGCGACCGAGACCACCGCCCAGGCCGAGGCGGACGAGGGAGACGCGGAGACCGCCGACCCCAACCAAGACCGGACGGAGACCGACGACGCCGGGGACACGGGGAGCGACGACGGCGCGGGCGACACCGGCGGGCCCTCGCTCGACGAGATAAAGTCGGTGAAGGTCGACGTCGACCAGCTGGACGAACTGTACGGCCAGGTCGAGCAACTGGTGACGAGCCGGATCCGTCTGCGCAAGACCATCGAGGAGGCGGGGATCGACGCCGGCCAGGACCTCGACGAGCTGGACAAGACCACGGCGAGTCTGCAGGACACCGTGATGGACATGCGGCTGGTGCCGATGAACAAGGTCGTCGGCCAGTTCCCCCGTGTCGTGCGTGACCTCTCGCGGGACCAGGGCAAAGACGTCTCGCTGGAGCTGTCGGGCACCGACGTCGAACTCGACCGGACGATCCTCGACCGCCTGCGGGACCCGCTGATCCACATCCTCCGCAACGCCGTCGACCACGGCATCGAGCCGCCGGAGGAGCGCGCCACCCTCGGCAAGCCCGAGACCGGCACCGTCGAACTCGCGGCCCACCGGGAGCGCGACCGCGTCGTCGTGGAGGTGCGCGACGACGGGCGCGGGCTCGACGTCGAGGCCATCCGCGAGCAGGCCCTCGAGACCGGGATCCGCTCGGAGGCCGAACTGGAGCGGATGTCCGACGAGGAGACCTACGACCTGGTCTTCCACCCCGGCTTCTCGACGACGGAGGAGGTGACCGACGTCTCCGGGCGTGGCGTCGGGATGGACGTCGTCCACAACACCGTCACCCAACTCGACGGCTCCGTCGACGTCCAGAGCACGCCCGGCGAGGGGACCACCGTGACCCTGGAGTTGCCGGTGTCGGTCGCCATCGTGAAGGTGCTGTTCGTCACCGTCGCGGGGCTCACCTACGGCGTCCCGATAAAGAAGATCGACACCGTCGACCGGTTCGACGGCGCCGAGACGATAAACGGCCAGGAGTTCGTCGAACACGACGACGACCTCGTGCCGCTCGTGCGCCTGGAGGAGGCACTCGACGTGGACGCGGGTGCCCTCTCCGGCGACGGTGGGAGCGGTCAGGCCGCCCGTGCCGACGGCGGGACCGTCGAGGACGCCGCGACCGGGGCGAGCGTCGGCGGCGACCGTGGGATGGTGATCCGCGTCACGAAGAGCGAGCGCCCGGTCGCGCTGCACTGTGACGACGTGGACGACCAGGAGGAGGTCGTCGTCAAGCCCCTGGAGGGCATCCTCAGCGGCACCGAGGGGCTGAGCGGCACCGCCGTCCTCGGCGAGGGCGACGTCGTCCCCATCCTCGACGTGATGACGGTATGAACCCCCGCGGTCGACGCCAGCCATGGTGAGTGACTCAGACGCCTTCGACCCCGAGAGTGCCCCGCGCAGCGACTCCGGGTTCGACCGCCTGCGTGCCCTGCTGCGGGACGACATCGGCTTCGCCGCCGACTACTACAAGACGGACTACCTGCGCCGCCGGGTGAAGGCGCGGATGCGCCGCGTCGAGGTTGACACCTACCGGGAGTACCACTCGCTGCTGTCGGCCGACCCCGGCGAGCGGGCCGCCCTCGAGGACGCCCTGAGTGTCAACGTCACCGAGTTCTTCCGCAACGAGGAGGTGTGGGCGGACCTGTTGCCCCTGCTGGGAGAGCGACACGAGGACGGGGACCGCCTGCAGGCCTGGAGTGCGGCCTGCTCGGACGGCCGGGAGCCGTACTCGCTGGCGATGGCCGTCCGGTCGGACCCACGGCTACCGTCTGGCGCGGTGGACGTGCTGGGCACCGACATCGACGAGGCCGCCCTCGAAACGGCCCGCGAGGGCCGGTACCGCTCCTCGAGCACCACCGACATCGAGGCCGAACTCTCCTACCTCGCGCGGCCGCGAGAGCACGTCACCGTCGAGGACGACCGCCAGTTCACCGTCGCCGAGCCGGTGGCCGAGACCGTTCGCTTCGAGTCTCACGACCTCATCCAGGACGGCCCGAAGTCAGACTTCGATCTCGTGCTGTGTCGGAACCTGCTCATCTACATCCGGCCCTCCTACGAGCACAGCGTCCTGGAGACGCTCACGCGGTCGCTGTCGCCCGGCGGACTGCTGGTGATCGGCAAGACCGAACGGCTCCCGTCGGCGTTCGAGGACCGCTACGAGACGGTCCACAACGGCACCCGCATCTACCGTCGCACCGGGGACTGACGCCGCTTTCCGGAGGGGCTCACCCGACGTTGAGGAAGACGGCGACCATCACCTTCACCACGACGGAGACGGCGCCGCCGACCCACACCAGTAACACGAAGTGGACGAAGGCGTTGGCCTTGTGGCCGCCGTCGGTGGTGCGGATCATGAGCGAGGACAGCATCGCGTTGAACAGCACCACCGCCAGGATGAGGAACTCGATCACCGGGATGTCGTAGGCGGCGGTGTTTATCAGCTGGCCCGCAGCGGTGCCGCCGGTGTCGATGTCCGAGGAGATGTTCGCCAGCACCCGCACGACCTGCAGGCCGATGTAGAAGGCGAACGTCGCGGCGGCGGTGATCCCGTACAGCAGCCCGATCAGCGTGACCGTCGCCTGGCGGCGGCGCTGGCGGAGTTGCTGGACCTCGTTCATGTTCTCGCTTATCAGTTCGCCGAGTTCCTTCGGGTCCCCGCCCATCCGGCGGCCGACGAGGTACATCTCGCTGTACCTCTGGATCAGGTACGAGCGCGTATCGGCGGCGAAGTTCGCCCACGCGACGGTGGGGTCGATCCGCATGTTCAGTCGCCGGTAGAGGTCGTCGATGTTCGGCGTGAGCACGCCGAAGTCCTTGTCCCGCATGTCCGCAAGCACCGCGGAGGTGGTGCTCTGTTTCGCGCTCTCTGTGGCCCCGAGTCCGCGGATGAAACTGGGGAACTCCTCGTCTCGCTTGCGGATCTTCTTTCGCTCGACCCGGAGCACGACGCCCGGCACGGCCATCGGCGTCACCGCCAGGGCGGCGTACATCGCGAGTGGCGGGGTCTCGACCGGCAGGAACGTCTCCAGCGAGACCGGCAGCAGGCCGAACAGTCCCGCCGCCGACAGCACCGTCGTCGGCACCGTCGCCGCCGCGCCCGCCAGCAGCGCCCGCTTGACCCGGCGCTGTGAGCCGGTGTCGAACTCCTCGGGGTGGTACCACACCGGGTCGTTCGGCGCGACCGCGCGGATCGCGACGTAGAAGCCGATCTGGACGAACACGAACAGCACGATGACGGCGCCGACGGTCACCGTGGGGTTGTTGCCGGTGAGGATCGGCAACACCGTCGCGAACACGAGCGCGAACGTCATCGAGAGGATCATCGACAGGTACAGATCCTGCATCACGTCGAGGTTCTCCAGGGTGCTCTCGTAGACGGTCTTGTAGTTCTGGATGATCACCTCCTGCTCGCTCTCCAGAAAGTCGATGAGTTCCTGGCCCGAGGCCAGCGAGTACGCCAACCGGTCGAGAAAGTCCGACATCATGTCACTGGGGATCTCCCGGCTGCGCCGCCGGCAGGCGTCGTCGAGGCTCTGGTTCCAGATGTCGACGAGTTGCACGAGGCGGTCGATCTCCTTCGAGAACTCCTCGTAGGCGTCCTCCTCGGCGAGGCTGCGGAACACCTCCATGCGGCTGATGTTCGTCGTCGCGAGGACCGTGAGGTGGGTCACCGCCATGTGAAAGTGGTTGTCGATGTTGCGCTGTCTCTGGTCGCGACGCACCTTCGGGTAGACGACGGCGGTGACCGCCCCGAGCACCGACAGGAGTGCAAGCGGCGCGGTGACGAACAGGGGCAGACCGACGACCAGAAGCAGGGGGACGCCGAGGATCACGAACAGGATCGACGGCAGCACGACGAGGAGGAGGTACCGCTCGGTCGGGGTCTCCAGGCGCTCGTAGGCGTCAAGCAGGTCCTCAAGCAGGGCCGACGTCACCACGCCCTGGTCGTTCGTGGACACGGTCACATCACGCTCCGGCTCATGTCGAACGGGAGGCCCTCGACGCCGTCGCGCTGGAACGCCTCGATGGCGTCGTTGACCTCGTGGTACTCCAGGATGTCCTCCTGGATCATCCGCTCTATCAGTTCCGCGCGGAACTCCAGGTCGTCGTATATCTGGCGGGTGTCGCCGTACCCCAGCAGGTTCGCGATCTGCTCCTCGAGGACGTAGGAGTTGTTCATCCCCTGGAAGACGATCTCGTCCTCGACGGGGTCCCAGT
>CAYODS010000014.1:33115-36065 GCA_964402765.1 uncultured Halobacteriales archaeon | reverse complement strand
GTCCTGGACGATGTCCTGCATCGTCACACCTGCGCCCAGTTACGACGCTCGCGCTCCTCGCCCGAGGCCTCCTTCTGTTCGTTTATCATTTCGCGGACGGCCGACCGGATCGCCTCGCTCCGGTTCGGGAACTCGCCGGTGTCCACGAGCTGTTCGACCTCCTCGATCTGCTGTTTCGGAATCCGTAGTGTCACACGCTCCATGGTTCTTCCTTCCCCTTGGGTAAGACAGGTCGGTCCACGCGGCACGCGGTGTCTTACACGATCCGAGGCCCCGAAACGCCCGATTTGCGGACGCACAGGGCCTCTGTAAGACCCCTGTCTTACGCGCTAAAACCACGAAGGGCATACGTAATAAATGTACCGGGTAGCGTATGACGCCTGTGTATTAACCGGGGTAAACGGCGGAAACGGGTGTTTACGGCGCTCTACGGGTTGTCGAGCACGTCGGCGGCGGCCGTCCGACGGCCACACGACGGGCAGAACCCCCAGTCCGACCGGAGCTCGTCCCCGCACTCACAGAACACGCGACGGGACACCTTCTCTCCGCAGTTCGGGCAGTAAACGTGGTCAGCGTCCACGTTTTCGCCACACTGGCTACACGTTTTACGCTCGTGTTCAACACTCTCGGGCGTGTCTGACGCCTCGGCGTCGTCCGTCTTACGCGTGTCTTGCTCGACGGCAGTGTCGGCCGCAGAATCGCCATCAAGCGTGATGTTTACGTTGACATCCTGGGGGCTTCGCCGGGGGGTCCGGCGGCCGAGACGCTCGTCGATCATGGCGTCGATCCGGTCCGCCAGCAGGTCGTCGATGGTGTCGCTGCCGGCGTTTTCGGGCGTCTCGGGCGTGTTTACGTCGGCCTTGGGGTGCCCTTCGAGGTACTCCCGGAGCGCGCGGCGCATCACCTCGCTCTTCGAGACGTCGAAGTTCTCGAGCTCCTCGATGAGCTCGTCGTCCGCCCGGAAGGTTATCTTGCTCATACCCCTGTTCTCACGTGTGTCACTCCGCCCACCACTTAACATTCCCGCACCGTCAGACGCCCGTCGTCACGCGTCGTCGGCCGTCGGACGCCGGCGACGATATAAACGCTTAACTCCGGCAGACGGCTCATCTCGATCGCCCGCCCTTAGCTCAGTCTGGCAGAGCAGCCGACTGTAGATCGGCTTGCCCCCCGTTCAAATCGGGGAGGGCGGACTTCTCCTGCGAACGACGTGAGCAGTGAGATGTCTGTCCCGACGCGATTTGAGCCGACGAGTCGCAGTGTCGAGCGAAGCGAGGCGACCGTCTCGGCTCGTTCAAACCGGAGCGGGCGACTTTCTTTCACGCGGGAGAAGCGGTACTCGTATGTCGCCGGCCGTCCGTGAGATGGACGTGACGGACCCATCTCGCCGCCGCCTGCTGTCGGGCGTGGCCCTGGCGCTGTCGACCGCGACCGCGGGGTGTCTCGGCGTCCTCGACGGCGGTGGTGAGGACGGCACCGACGGGCCCGACACCGCCACGACGACGGCGGAGACGACGACGGACACGGAGACCACGACGCGGACGACCGTCGAGAGCCCCGAGACGGCGCCGCTGCCGACCGACGGTGCGGCGCGGTACGTCGACCGCGTCGAGTCGTTCGACTCGGCCGGCAACGACCACGTCTCGGCTGACCGGGCGATCGACTACGAGCGCGTTCCCCCCACCTCGGGGCCACACTACTCCGACGTCGTCACCCCGGGGTTCTACAAGCGCGACCCGCCGCTTCCGGCGCTGGTGCACAACCTCGAACACGGCGCGGTCGTCGCATACTACGACCGCGAGGCGATCACCGAGTCCGCCCGCGAGAGCCTCGCTGCCTTCGCCGACGAGCACACGGACCCCTGGGCACACGTCATCGTCGCGCCCTCGCCCGCCGAGGACCCGGCGCCGTACACGCTGACGGCGTGGCGTCACCGGCTCCGACTGCAGGCGTACGACCCGCGGGCGGTACGGGCCTTCCTCGCGGAGTACCTCGGCCGCGGCCCGGAGAACCCGGTGCGGTAGTCAGTCGTCGAGAATCTCGTTGACGGCGGCTTTTATGTCGATGTGACCTGAGCCCCGGACCGTCGCGGAGTCCAGCGTGTCGTCGTTCGACCCGGGGTTGCTCGGCGTGTCACCGTTGACTGCGCCGTCGTCTTGGACACCGACGCCGTCGGACTGCAACAGGACGTTCGGGAACGTCTCCGGCGAGGTGGTCTGTCCGGACTTGCCGACGGGCTTCTGTGTCGCGGTGGACTCGATCGCGTCGCGGATCTCCCCGGGCGAGGCGTCGGGGTCGGCGCCGGCCAGTAGCGCGGCCAGCCCGGTCACCTGCGGTGCGGAGAAGCTGGTGCCGGCCTTCCAGACGTAGGCGGGTTCGTAGTCGTCGAGGCGGGCGTCCTGTCCCTGGTCAGGGTCGGTGACGAACCCGGTGTTGAACACCAGGTCGTAGAAGTAGTTCCCCTGGTCGGCCTCACCTTCGGCATCGAGGTCGAGGTTGCCGCCGCCCGCGGTGACGTTGACCTCGCCGTTACCGCCGTAGTTCGTGTAGAAGGAGGGCTCCTCGGGGAACAGCTCCGTCTGGATGGTCTTCTCGATCTCCAGTCCGGGGGCGACCTCCTCGGTCTGGCTGCTCCCGTTGCCGTTACCGCCGCCGCGACCGGGGCTAGTCCCCCAGCCGTAGCCGATCGGGCCGGTGGCACCGACGGTCAGGTACTGGTCGACCGACGCGGGCAGGGTGAAGAAGCCGGACTCGCCGAACAGCTCGACGTCGAACGGCGGCGCACAGAACCCGCCCGCGGTGGGGTCCTCAAGATTCGTCGCGGAGTTGCCCGCCGACGCCACCGGGAGACAGCCGTTGTCGAGGGCGGTCTCGGCGGCGGCCTCGTACAGCGGGTAGAGGAAGAGCAGGACGAACAGGCCGATGAACGAGCATACCGGCAGCGTCGGGA
>CAYODS010000014.1:0-33105 GCA_964402765.1 uncultured Halobacteriales archaeon | reverse complement strand
CCGAGACTGAGGTTGACGACGTCGCAGTCGGCGCCGTTGACGATCTTGGTGTCGAAGAACCCGCCGATGTCGAAGGTCTCGTCCTCGGGGGCGGAGCCGACGACGATCGCGTTGACGATGTCGAACGTGGAGGCGCCCACGCCGGAGAACACCCGAAGGTCGACCACCTCGGCGTCGGGCGCGACGCCGACGACGCCCTGACCGTTCGACGCGGCCGCCGCCGTGCCGGCGACGTGTGTGCCGTGGTCGTCGTTCAGCGCGCCGGGCCCCTCGCCGTCGCCGGTGAAGTTGATCGAGAGGTCCTCGCGGACGTTCGGCAGGTCCGGGTGCGAGAAGTCGTCGTCGGGGTTCGCGCCGAGTACCCCGTCGTCGATCACCCCGATCCGGGCGCCGGCGCCGGTCGCCGTCTCGTGGACCTGGCCGATCCGCTGGGACTGCTTGTCCCACTGGAGGTCGTACAGGGTATCGTCGACCGTGTCCCGGGCGTTCAGTCCCGAGTCCTCCTCGGCCTGTGGCGCCTCGAGTTCGATCTCGATGTCCGGGCCGTACGGCAGGCCGCCGTTCTCGTGGATGTCGAGCAGGTCCTGGAGGTCCTCCTGGCTGTACTCGTCCTTGTCCCTCTCGAGGTCGAACGACATCTCGTCGTAGTCGATCGGTGCCTCGGTCGGGAGTTCGCTCTCTTCGCCGGCGACCATCGCGTAGCCGATCTCCTCCCGGAGGTCGGCGATGACGGTCACGTCTCCCATCGCGTCCATGCTCATCGCGTCGTGGTCCATGTCACAGACCCAGCGGTCCTCCGCGAGTGAGGCTCTCACCACACGAGAGCCGAACGTCGCCACGCCGGTCATCGCGCCGATCGCCTTCAGTACCGAACGCCGCCGAACACTGTCTGGCATACGTGTCCATCGAGTGATTAAAACAAAGTTAAATTTCTTATTTATTGTCATGAAAACACACCGGCACACGAAGCGATCCCGGCGCGTGGAACGGCGGGTGACGCGGGATCGCGTCGGTGCGGCCGGGACAACGATTGTGCGCTCCCGGACGCGGGGTGAACGCATGGGTGGGAACAGCACGGGGTTAGTGCCGGAGGAGATAGCCTTCCTGCTGGGTGCGGAGACGCGCGTTCGCGTGCTCGCCGCCTTCGAGGACGGTCCGAAGCGACAGGCGACCGCGGCACGGGAGTGTGGGGTCGGTCGCTCGACGGTGCACCGGTGTGTCGAGGGACTCCGCGAGCACGGCTGGGTGCGCGAGGCCGACCCCGGCTACGCGCTGACCGCCACCGGGGAGCGGGTGCTGTCGGCGTACCGCGACTTCGCACGGAGCGTCGAGCGGGCCCGCGCGCACGAGCCCCTCCTGCGGTGCCTGGAGGAGACGGCCGTCTCGATCCCCGACGCCGCGCTCGCGGACGCGGAGCTGGTGACCGCCAGCGAGCACGACCCCCACGCGCCGGTCGTCGTCTCGGCCGACCTGCTCCGCCGGACCGACGCCGACCACGTCCGGACGGCGTGGTCAGGTGTCAGTCCCATCACCAACGACGCCGGCGAGGCCCACCTCGGCGACGGAGGCACCGTCGAGATGGTCGTCGACCGCCGCACGCTCGTCGCCGCACGGGAGTCGTACTTCGAGAACTACCAGCTCGCGCTGGCGAGTGACCGGGTCGACCTGCACGTCGCCGACGCCCCGCTCCGGGCCGGCGTCCTGTTGGCCGGCGACCGGGTCGCCGTCACCGGCTACGAGGACGGCCACGCGACGGTGTGTGTCCACGGCACGAGCGACGACCTGCACGACTGTGCCCGCCGGCTGTACCGCGAGATCCGCGACCGTGCCGACCCGGTGGAGGTGCGCTACCCGACGCCCGAGCAGACCGACGACCGGCGCTCGCGGACCCCGATCCCCGACGGCGACGGCCGCTGACGAACGCCGCCCGGTGGGCGGCTGGCGCCGTCGCCCGGGCGGGAAAGAGTTATTCCGGTGCCGTGGCTCTGCGGCGGCATGACCGAATTCTCGGCGCGGACGGGACGTGTCTCGATAAGCGGTATCCGCGAGGCGTTCGCGGCGGCCGGCGAGGACGCCATCAACCTCGGGCTGGGCCAGCCGGACTTCCCCACCCCCGAGCACGCCCAGCGGGCGGCCGTCGAGGCCATCGAGGCCGGTGAGGCCGACGGTTACACCTCGAACGTCGGTATCGACCCGCTGCGGGAGGCCATCGCCGAGAAACACGCCCGGGACAACGACCTTGACGTCGACCCGGGACAGGTGATCGCCACCGCCGGCGGCAGCGAGGCCCTGCACCTGGCGACGGAGGTCCACGTCGAGCCCGGCGACGAGGTGCTCGTCCCCGACCCCGGCTTCGTCTCCTACCGCAATCTCACCCACATCGCCGGCGGCGACCCCGTCTCCCTGCCGCTGCGTGACGACCTGACGCTGGCGCCGGAGACCGTCGAGGCGGCGATCACCGACGACACCGCGATGTTCGTCGTCAACAGCCCCGCCAACCCCACCGGCGCCGTGCAGTCCCCCGAAGACATGCGCGAGTTCGCCCGCATCGCCGACGAGCACGACGTCGTCTGCCTGTCGGACGAGGTGTACGAGCACCAGGTGTTCGAGGGCGAGCACCGCTCGCCGATGGAGTTCGCCGAGTCGGACAACGTCGTGATCGTCAACGCCTGCTCGAAGTCGTACTCGATGACCGGGTGGCGCCTGGGCTGGGTCGTGGCGAGTGAGCGCCGTATCGGACGGATGCTGCCGGTCCACCAGTACGTCCAGGCGTGTGCCACCGCCGCCGCCCAGTACGCCGCCGAGGCCGCGCTCACCGGCCCGCAGGACCAGGTCGCGGAGATGACCGCCGCCTTCCAGGAGCGCCGGGACGTGTTGCTCGACGGCCTGGAGGACATGGGCCTGCGCACCCCCCGCCCGAAGGGCGCCTTCTACGCCATGCCGGAGGTCCCCGAGGGGTGGGTCGACGCCGTCATCGACCGTGGCGTCGTCGTCGTCCCCGGCGAGGCCTTCGGCGAGCACGGCGCCGGCCACGCCCGCATCTCCTACGCAAACGGGATCGAGCGCATAAAGGAGGCCATCGAGGTGATGCGCGCGGCGACGACGGCGGTTGCCTGACCCGCGTCGCCGATCACCCCGTCGTCCGTCGCTCCGCCCGCGAGGACTCGACGGCCGCCGCCACCCCGGCGAGTGCCGTCGCCCGCTCCCGTAACTCCACGACGCTGTCGAGCAACCCCTCGCTCTCGAACCGGACCTGGTCGTCGACCACGAGTCGGCCCCGGCCGGCGAGCGCGGCTGCCGCCGCCAGCACCTCCGTCCGCTCGCCGTCGCCCTCGACCACCGAGACGCCGCCGGGGGCGACGGACAGCACCACCTCACTCCCGGCGTCGGTGACGCCGTCCCGGAGCGGGGTCTCTGCGACGAGGTCGAACCGCGGGCGCACCGTCTCGCGACGGCTCGCCGTCACCGTCACCCGGCGCCCGTCGGCGGTCGTCTCGTATGTCGCGAGGTCGCCGTCGCGGCGGTCCACGCCGGGGTCGTCGCCGATCGCCGCCCAGCGGGCGAGGCGGTGGGCGACGCTCGCGACGTAGCCGGCGCCCACCCAGGCGCCGACCCACGCCAGGAGGGTGACCAAGACGAACTCGCCGGCGAGCGGGACGGCGTTCAGCGCCACGAACCCCGCGAGCGCGAGCCCGCCCGCCAGCAGGCCGTACCGTCGAGCGAGGGACGCCATCGACCGGACCGACGGTGCGGGCGTACAACAGTCTGCCGCCCCGTCTCACGGCGACGGCGGGGGGCGAACCCTTATTTTCCGCCGCCACCAACGGTGGGTATATGCGGGGGATCGGACGGGGTATCCAGGCTCGCGAGCGCCGGGCGGACCCGCGGGCGATCGCCGCCGGGGGCGTGGTGACGGCGGCGGCGACGGCCGCCGCCACGCTCGGCCCGTGGAACCTCGGTATCGCGGCGTTCGCGGGGGCGATCGTCGGTGGGCTGGTGACGGGCGCGATCAGCCGCACGCTGGAGCGGGAGTTCATCGACGGGGCGATCGCGGTCGTCCTCGGCGGGTGTCTGGTCGTCGCCGCCGGGGCGGCGGTCGCCCTCGCCGGCGGTGCCGACACCGGCGAGACGATCGAACTCGGCATCTTCGCCGTCGGCGGCGCGTTCGCCGCCGGCCTGTTGACCTTCCCCGTCGGCCTGCTGTCGGCGCTGCTGTCGGCGACGCTGCTGCGCTGGCTCTGAGGTCAGTTCGCCGTGCTCACCACCTTGATCACGTCGCCCTCCTCCAGTTCGTACTCCTCGGACACCTGCCGGTCGCTGCGGGCGTCGACGGCGTGGAGGTAGCCGTCGCCGATGTCGGAGTGGACGGCGTACGCGAGATCGCGGGGCGTCGACCCCCGTGGCAGCAGGTGGGCGTCCGGCAGCGTCGCGCCCGAGCCGTCGGTCCACTTCGCGGCGTCCTCGACGGGGTAGACGGTGACGTGGTCGAGCAACTCGTAGACGGCGTGGTTCAGCGCCCGCTGGACGCCGGTGCCGTCGTACTCCCGCATCGTCGAACGGAGCGCCTCCAAGGTCTCGCGCTCGCCGTCGCCCACGTCGCCGACGATCTCGAAGTCCGGATCGCCGGGGTCGTACGCGACGACACCGCGGTCGGCGCCGCGGCGCAGCGCGAGTTCGCCCTGTGCCGTCGTCGGCACCGCCCCTGCTCTCTCGACCAGGCGCTCGACGAGGTCGGCGGGCGCGGTGTCGACCTTGTTGCCGGCGACGACCACCGGCTTCGTCCGCTCGCGCACCTCGCGGGCGAGGCGCTCGCGGTCGGCGTCCGCCCACTGCCTGGGGTCGTCGGGGTACTCGAAGGCCCGCAGGCAGGCGGTCACGTCCGCCGCCGTCGCGCCGAAGCCGGTCATCACGTCCCGTAGGGCGTCCTCCAGGTCGAAGTCCGGCGACCGCGAGCGACGCTCGACGGTCTCCCAGTTGTCCGTGACGATGCCGGCCAGCCACTGGTCCAGTTCGTGCTCGACGAAGTCCACGTCCTCGGTCGGGTCGTGGGTGCCCACGTCGACGGGTTCGCCCTCCTCGTCCGTGCCGCCGGAGGCGTCGACCACGTTGAGGATGGCGTCGGCCTCCGTGAGTTCGTCCAGGAACTGGTTGCCCAGGCCCCGGCCCTCGTGGGCACCCGGCACCAGGCCGGCCACGTCGTACAACTCGACCGGGACGTACCGCTTGCCCGCCCGGCAGTGCTCGTCGCCACACCGCTCCTCGAGGTCCAGGCAGGGACAGTCCGTGCGGGCGTACGCGACGCCACGGTTGGCGTCGATCGTCGTGAACGGGTAGTTCGCCACGTCGACCTCCGCCTCCGTGGCCGCGGTGTAGAAGGTGGACTTGCCGGCGTTCGGCTTGCCCGCGAGTGCGACGGTGATCATGGTTCGACTCGGGGGGCGGGCGTGAAACGGTCTGTGGTCCAGCGGCCTACGCCGTTCCCTCGATCGCCCGCGCTCGCTCCCGCAGGCGATCGATCCGCTTCTCGACCGGCGGGTGGGTGGCGGCGACGCCGAACGGGCCACGCGGGCGGTCCGGGTCACCGACGACGTCCATCGCGCTCACCGCCCGGGTGCGCTCGCGGAGGTCGGCCTCGGTGGGTTCGGCGTCGTGCAGCGTCTCCAGGGCGCTCGCGAGGCTGCCGGGTGCGCCGGTGATCCGGGCGGCGGCGTCGTCGGCCGCCAGTTCGCGACCGCGGGAGAACACGCCGACGCCGACGTAGGCGACCCACAGCAGCGCCCCCGAGACGGTCGTCAGCGGCGTGTTCATCGGGTACGTCAGGTTGAAGATCCGCTCGTCGAGTTCCTCGGCGGTCAACAGGGGGACGACGGCGAGCGACATCACCCGCAGGTCGCCGTTGCGGACGTGGGCGAGTTCGTGGGCGAGGACGGCCTCGAGTTCGTCGTCGGACAGCGCCGCCAGCAGGCCCCGCGAGACCAGCACTGTCGGGCGACCCTCGGTGCCGACGACGTCCGACCCGACGGCGTAGGCGACGTCATCGTCGGCGTCGAGGTGGTGCACCTCCGGTTGCGGGAGGTCGACCTGGCGTGCGAGCCGCGTGGCCGTCTCCTCGATGTCCGCGAACCGGTCGGGCAGGGGGTCGGTCTGCTCCAGCACCCGCCGGTGGTGTTCGACGGCGGTGCGGCGACTCCACCGGGCGACCAGCACCGGCCCTGCGAGGACCCCGCCGACGACGAGCGCCATGCCGAGTGGCTGGAGGAAACTGAACTCCGAGTGTGCGATCCAGACGAAGAACGCGACGACGATCGTCATAAAGAACACCAGGCCGACCACCACCAGCCCTGCCAGCGATATCAGCGCGCTGAAAATCGCCGTCCCCACGAGCACCACACTCCCGACGACGGCCGTGACCGCTCCGCGGGCGAGCATCCCGAGCGAGCGTCGTCTCATATCGGTGCTGATCGGTCAGAAAAATAAGAGCCTTCGCCCCCGACCGTCCGGCCCGCTCACTCGATCTCGCGGGCGAACTCCTTGCGGATGGACATCTCGCCGCGGGCGCGAATGGAGCCGTCGACGGCGGCGTCGTCGTGCAGGGAGAGGTCCTCACAGGCGATGTCTCCCAGCACCTCGGCGCCAGGGGCGATGCGCACCTCGCCCGAGCGGGTGGAGACGTCGCCGTGGATGCGGGTGCCCTCGCCGACGGTGATGTCGCCCCTGGCCCGCAGCGAGCCGAACACGTTGTTGTCCGGGCGCACGTCGATCGACTCCGCGCGGACGTTACCGTGGAGCCGACACCCCTCGCCGATCGTCGCCGGCGTCGACACGCGCCAGGTCTGGTCGTTGATCTCCGCGCCCCGCGGGATCAGCAGGGGGTCCTCGTCGGGGTCTTCCTCCTCGGTGATGCGGTCGACGAGTCGCTCGGCGGTGTCCTCCTCGCCGGCCCGCAGCAGTTGCGAGAGGTAGACGAAGAGGAAGACGATAGTCGGCATCGGGTTGCGGATGACGATCCAGCCGTTTGCCTCGAACCCCTCCTCGACCTCGACGTCGTCGCCGATGTCCAGATCGCCGGCGACCTTGAGTTCGCCGCCGACGTGGACCCGCTCGCCGAGGTAGGCGTCCCGGCCGACGAGGACGTTGCCCGCCACGTCGGCCCACATGTCCAGGCGACAGTCGGCCTCGGCCTCGATGTCGCCGCCGAACTCGACGCCCTCACCCGCGAGGACGTTGCGCCCGCGGACGCCGAACTCCACCCGCGACCGGCCCCCGACGACCACGTCTCCCTCCGTCACCAGGTCGTGCTCCTCGACCGTCGTCCCCGGGGGGATCCGCAACTCGTCCAGTGGGTCCGTACTCAGCGACACGGCGAGAGACACCCGCCCACTCGACATAAACCCCGCTCCCCCGTCCGACGCCCGTCAGACGGGCGTCACCGCCTGAACCCCTTCGTTTCGGGTGGAACGCAGACCGGGAGACTGACCTGCCACCTCGAAAGAGCGTTTCGGTATGCGCGTGTCACGGGTCACGGGGGGTCGACGGTGGAGGTGAGCGGGCGGACGGTCGTCGTGACCGGCGCCACCAGCGGCATCGGGCGGGCGACCGCGGTCGTCGTCGGCGCGGAGGGCGCTCGCGTCCTGCTGGTGGCCCGCACCGAGGACCGACTGCACGAGGTCGCCGAGGAGGTGCGGGCCGCCGGCGGCGCCGCGGAGGTCCACCCCACCGACCTCGCGGACCGCGAGGCGGTCGCCGAGACCGCGGCGGCGATGCGGGCGGGCGACGGGCGGGACGACGACCAGGACCCACCGCGGGAGCACCCCACGGTGCTGGTGAACGCCGCCGGCGTGGGTGACTGGCGGTCGATTCTAGAGGCCGACCCCGGCGCGGCCGAGCGGACAGTCGCCGTGCCCTACCTCGGGGCGTTCGCCCTCACCCGGGAGTTGCTGCCGGGGATGCTCCGGGCGGGGAGCGGTCGGGTGGTCAACGTGGAGTCGCCGGCGGGGTACGCCGCGGTGCCGGGCGCGACGGCGTACGTCGCCGCCCGCTTCGCGATGCGGGGGTTCGGCGAGGCACTCCACCTCGATCTCTACTCGACGCCGGTCGGGGTGACCAGCGTGGTGCCCGGCGCCGTCGACACCGAATACTTCCAGCGCAACGACAACGTTGACGAGCGCCTGCCGCCGGTGGTCGGGCGGCGACTCGCCCCCGAGGCGGTGGCCGTCGAGACCGTCCGCGCGGTCAAGACCGAGCGCCGCCGGGTCGTCATGCCGGCGGCGATGCGGGCCGCCGTCCTCGGCGGTCGACTCGCCCCCGGGCTCACCACCCGGGCCGTCGCCGCCCTGGGCTGGCAGCCCGACCCCGACCTCTGGGCCGACGGCGACGACCAGTAACGACTTGTCGCCCGCCGCCCGAGCAGGTGTATGACAACGCTCTCGTTCGACGAGGAGGGCGTCGACGTCGTCTACCAGGGGACGGAGTTCCGCCTGGAGCGCGAACTCGTCTCGGAGGCGATCGGCCAGCCGTACCGCGACGTGACGGACCACCAGGTGTTGCAGATCGTCGATCCCGACCCCGCCATCAGCGGCGAACCCCGACGAGTGGGCGACATCGTGGACTGACTCAGTCGGCCAGTTCGGCGGGGTCGAACGGCTCGTTGCGGCCGCGCCAGGCCTCGTCCGCCGAGTCGCGGGTGTCGAGGTACACCTCCAGGCCGTTGCCGTCCGGGTCCTCGAAGTACAGCGCCCGGCTGATGCCGTGGTCCACCGGCGACACCTCGACGCCCCGCTCCCGCAGGCGCTCGTGGATAGCCGCCAGCGCCGCCGGCGTCGCCACCTCGAAGGCGGCGTGGTACAGCCCGACGCTCTCGCCCGGCCCGTCGGCGTCCGGCCCGACCGCCTGCAGCGCCAGGTCGTGGTGGTGCTCGCCCAGCGAGAGGAAGGCGTACCCGCCGACGCGCTCGGTGACCGACAGGCCGAGCACCTCCCGGTAGAACGCCACCGACCGCTCCAGGTCCCGCACCCGCAGGTGGACGTGCCCCAGGTGGTCGACACCCCCGGCCGCCGCACCCTCCGTTGCGTCCCCGTCCCCGGGTCGGTCCGCGTCGTCACCGGCGTCCGCTGGGTCCATACCCCGCGCACGGCGGCGGCGGCAAAAACGGCGACGACTCCCCGTGCCGCGGCGGGCGGGTCAGCCGTCCCTGTCCGAGGGGTCCCCGTCCCCGTCCCGCTCCTCGCCGTCGGTGCCCACGCGGTGGCCGTACCGCTCGGCGGCGGAGTCAAAGCCCGCCTCGCGCTGCTCGCGACTCCGGCGGCGCTCCGCCTCGGCGATGGCCTCCGGGTCCGGCGCGGCGTCGTCGTCGATCCGCGCCCAGGAGTCGTGGACCTTCGCGTGACACCACCGGCAGAGGTAGACGGTGATCTCGTGATTCGTCTCGCGGTCGGGGTACGAGAGGTGGTGTTCCTCCAGCAGCGGACGCTCGGCCGCGTGGGCCATCCGGCGCTCCTCGAGACCGCAGCGCACACACTCCCGGTCGCGCTGCCGACACCGGTAGTGCGGGCAGTCACGCCACGCCCAGTCGTGCTCCGGGTCGGCGGCGGGACACAGGTACTCCCGGTCGCGCAGGTCGGCGGCGAAGGCTGGGTCCTCGGTGCCGTTCTCGATGGCCTTGCGACACCGCCCCTCGTCGGTGAGGTGGTCACAGCGCCCGGCGTGCTCGTAGGGGTCCTCGACGCCGACCGACGTCCCCGACGGCGTCTTCTCCATATCCGGTGTGGTGTGGCGCCGGTAATCAACCTGTGGCTCTCGTCACTCTCCGTTGGTGTCGTGTTCGGTGGGGTGACGCGTGGAAACCTCGGCGTGCTCTCAGGGCCAGGTACTCCCGATCCGGATCGGGTGACCCACGATGCCCTCAGCGCGGTCTCTGGATACTCTGGATCCCGAGTGGGTGTCCTACGAAGCCCTCGGCGTCGCCGGCGCCTGCGGCGCCGGCTTCCAGAGGCGCGTAGCGCCTCGCGGCGCTCGCCGGTTCTGACTCGCTGTCGCCGGGCGGCTGCGCCGCCCGGCTGCCCGGGAGAGCTTCGCTCTCCCGCTTGTCGCGCAAATCGAAGATTTGCTGGATCTCGCGAGAGCGTCGCTCTCGCGGACTCATCAGGAACCCGACGGGTTCCTGAGATCCCAAAATCGCCGCTGGCGATTTTGAGGACGCTCCTCGGTCGCTTCGCTCCCTGCGGTGCTTGCGTCGTGACGCGCCCGCAGCGGGGCGGGGGCTTTCTGGGCCGTTTCAGCAGCAGTGCCGTGGATTGAGAGCAGCGGGGCGGAGACTCTCACTACGTCAGGGGACGACCACACGACGACCCCCCGACTCACTCCTCACCGCGCTCCCAGTGCTCGATGGTGAACCCCTCCAGCGGTTCCTCGCGAACCAGGGTCCACACCGAGCGGTCGATGTCTGGATAGTAGGCGTCGCCCTCGGGCGTGGCGTGGACCCGCGAGAGGACCATCCGGTCCACGCGCGGGAGGAAGGCCTCGTACACGGAGGTTCCTCCGAGCACGTAGGTGACCGCGGCGCCGGTGGCCGCCAGGGCGTCGATCGCCGTCTCGACGCCGCCGACGACCCGCACCGAGTCCTCGGGGTACGAGCGCCCGGAGCGCGAGAGCACCACTTGCCGGGCCCCCGGGAGGTCGCCCGCTTTCCGCATGGACTCGAAGGTGCGGCGACCGATCGCGACGGGGTGGCCCGCCACCCGGGCGCGGTACTGGCGCACGTCCTCGGGGAGGTCCCACGGCACCCGTGGCCCGTCGCCGATGACGCCGTTCTCCGCGACGGCGGCCACCGAGACCAGTTCCATGCCGGCGTTGGACGCCCGAGCGTGGTGGGCCTGACGGTCCCGCGCCGCGGTCAGTCCTCCAGTTGGTCGGTCAGCCCCCACTCGGCGGCCCGCTCGCGGGCCTGCTTGCGGGCCTCTGCGCGGATGGCGGCGATCTTCTGTTCGTCCTCCAGAAAGGCGACGACGGGGTCGGCGGGGTCGTCCTCGCCCGCTCCCGGCGCGGCGGACGGTCGGTCGGGGTCGGGGTCAGGGTCGCCGCCGGCGCGAGCGGCCGATCCGGGGGCCCTCTCGCGGTCCGATCGCGGGGTGGGGTGGGAGAGTGCGCCGCGGCCGCCGACGCGGCGGCGGTCGTCGACGACCCGGCGGGTGCGGGCGGCGAGTGCCTGGTCGCCGGCGAGTCGCTCGGCGGGGGTGGCGGCGCCCACCCGGCAGCGGTCGCGGTCGAACGCCCGGAGCGCGGTGCCGTCCTCGACGGCACGCAGTTCCACGCTGTAGGGCCCCTCGGCGGCGAGGTCGGCCAGCGCGGCGGGTCCGCCGCGGCCGGAGCCGGCGTGGTGGGCGCCGACGGGGACGCCGCCACGGAAGCCGAGGACGCCGGCGCCGTCGGCGTCCAGGAGGAGCGCCTCCTGTGGCTCGACGACGGCGTAGCCGTCCAGGCGACGGTCCAGGGCGTCCGCCAGCACGCTCCCGAGGTCGGTGACGACCCGGGAGCGGACGAGTCGGCCGGGCGGCAGTCGCTCCGGGGTCGGCGGGCGCGGGGGTTCACCTGCCATTGTCACGGCGGGTCGGGGACGACGGCGCTGCGGAAGCGGTCGGCGACGGCCTCACGGTCGCGGTCGCGAACGTCGATCCGGTCGGCGGCGTGGCGGTAGGCGCGGGCGGCGGCGGAGTCGGGGGCGTAGTCGAGTAGCGGCCGCCCGGCGCGGCGGGCCTCGCGGACGGCGTCGCTGTCGGGCACCGTCCCGAGCACGCCGTCGAAGTACCGCGTCGCGCGGTCGGCGATGCGGTCGACGGCGGCGTCGTCGTGGACCTTGTTGAACAGCAGGCCGGCGTCGCCGGTGCCGTACGAGCGGGCGTACTCCCGCACCTTCAGGCCGTCCGACAGCGCGGGGATCGTGGGCTGCAGCACCGTCACGACGCGGTCGGCGAGCACCACCGGGAGGACGGCGCTCTTCGAGCCCAGCGCGGCCGCCGAGTCCAGAAGGAGCACGTCGGTGTCGCGGGCGAGTTCGGCGACCACGTCCCGCAGGCGATCGGGGTCGGCGGCCTCGAAGTCCGCGAGGTCAGTGCCGCAGGGGACCACACGCATCCCGAAGCGGTCGTAGACGGCGGCCTCGACGGGCACATCGCGGCCCGCCACGAGCAGGTCGTGCAGGGTGACGTCCACCTCCGCCAGGCCGGCGTGAAAGAGGAGGTTCGCCATCCCGGTGTCGGCGTCGACGACGGTCACCTGGTGGTCGCGGGCGAGTGCCATCCCCAGGGCGAGCGTCGTCGTGGTCTTGCCGGTGCCGCCCTTACCGCTGGCGACTGCGAACGCCTCGACCATCGTTCCCCGGTGGCGCGCTCTGGTACGTAAACGTGTCGTCGCGCCGACCCGTGTCGTCTCCGGCCGGCAGGCGGGTCGCTGATACCGCTGGCTCCCGAACCGCGGGTATGGCACTGCCACGACTGCTGGACAGTCGCCGTGTCCGACGGCTGCTCGGGCTGGCGCTGGTCGCGAAGGGACTGGTCGGCGTCCTCGCGCCCCGCCGCACCGCACGGGCCGTCGCCCGCCTCACCCTGCGGGAGGTGTACGACAATCCCGGCGACCTGGAACCGCGGGACACCTACGTCGCCCTCATCAGGAACGCCTCGCTGGGACTGCTGGTGTCCGGGGCGCTCACCGCCGTGCGGGCGCGGCCGGCGACGACCGATGGCGAGAGCGAGAGCGAGACACCGGACGAGAGCGCGACCGACGGCGAGACACCGGGCGAGGACGCGGCCGCCTGAGACGCGGCGAGGGACGGACCACGGCGAGGGCGCCGACGACGGGGGCGACCGCCGTGGGTCAGCCGGATCGGTCGCCGTCGCCCGCCAGCCACGACAGCACTGCCTGGCGGCGCCACAGCAGGACGGCGGTGACGACGCCGGTGGCGGCCAGGAGTGCCAGCGCGGCGGTGCGGCGCCCCTCGGCGACGCCCGCCCCGGAGAGGACGAGCACCAGGTACCCCGGGGCGCGGCCGACGACGGAGACCGCGAGGACCTTCCTGGTGTCGAGCGGGGAGACGCCGGCCACCAGACAGACCACGTCGTCGGGAAAGCCCGGCAGCAGGAAGACCAGGAACACCCCCGCCAGTCCGTACTGTTCGAGGACCTCGTCGAAGCGGTCGAGCACCTCGGCGGCGACGACCCTCTCGACCCAGGGGCGGCCGTACCGCCGGGCGAGCCGTATCGCGACGTACGTGCCGAGCGCAGCGCCGGCCATGCTGTAGACGAACCCCAGCAGCGGGCCGAACAGGTACCCCGCCGCGAGCGCGAGGACGTGCCCTGGGACGGGCGCGACGACCACCTGTACGGCCTGCAACAGCACGAAGGCGGCGGGCGCCAGCGGTCCGTACCCGTCGACCGCCCGCCTGACCGTCGTCGGGTTCTCGAGCAGCCATGTGACTCGCCCGTCGAGGACCACGCCGGCGGCGACGAGGGCCAGCACCACCGCCACCGCTCCGGCCACCTGCCGCGGGTCGACGTCCTCCGCGAGGAACCTGTCCAGGCCCACGCCGGGCGTCCGCCCCGGCAGAACTTATACCTGAGTGTCACGAACGCCGGGCGCCGTGTCAGCACGTGACGGCGAACAGCTATGCCCTCGCGGCGCGTCTCACCTGCATGAACACGACACGTCTGCTCCGCCTGGAGGGTGCGGCGGTGTTCGTCGCCGCCCTCACCGTCTTCATCGCGACCGACCAGCCGTGGTGGCTGCTGGCCGTGCTCGCGCTGGCGCCCGACCTCGGGATGCTGGGCTACCTCGCTGGCCCGCGGGTCGGCGCGGCCACCTACAACGCCGTCCACCTGTACCTGGGGCCACTGGCCGCCGCCGGCGCCTGGGCGCTCGGCGTCGGGTGGGCGCTGCCGGTCGCGCTCGTCTGGGCCGCCCACGTCGGTGCCGACCGCGCGTTCGGTTACGGACTGAAGGAGGTGACGGGCTTTCACGACACGCACCTCTCGTCCGACACCGACACCGACGCCGACCCGCCGGTCGGCTCCGGGAGCGGGACCCCCGCCCGCTGACGCGTCGCCTGAGACGGTCCGGGGGGGTTCTTTTGTGCGAGCCCCGTACCGCCGGTATGTCATCGTCCGGGAGTGACGCCCAGGGCACGCTCGCCATCGAGGCGAGCGGGCTCCGCAAGCGCTACGACGAGGTGGTCGCCGTCGACGGCCTCGACCTGGCGATCGAGCGCGGCTCGGTGTACGGCTTCCTCGGACCGAACGGGTCGGGCAAGACGACGACGATGCGGATGCTGACGACGCTCACCCGGCCCACCGACGGCACCGCGACGGTGGCCGGCGCCTCGATCGCCGACCGCGAGGCGCTCATCGGGCGGGTGGGCTACCTGCCGGAGTCGCCGCCGGTGTTCGAGGAACTCACCGGTCGGGAGAACCTCCGGTACGTCACCGCGCTGCACGACGTCCCCCGCGGCGAGGCCCGCGAGCGGATCGACGACTACCTCCGGCGGTTCGACCTCGCTGACGCCGCCGACCGCCGCGTCGAGGGGTACTCGACGGGGATGCGCAAGAAACTCGGGCTGGTCCAGACGGTGATCCACCGGCCCGAGGTGGTGTTGCTGGACGAGCCGACCAGCGGGCTGGATCCCCGTGCTGCCCGCACGGTGAAAGACCTCGTCGCCGACCTCGCCGAGCGCGAGGTGACGATCTTCCTCTCGACGCACATCCTCTCGGTCGTGGACGAACTCGCCGATCAAGTGGGCGTGCTCTCGGACGGCCGTCTCGTCACCGAGGGGCCGCCCGCCGAACTGAAGGGTCGCGCCGAGCGCGGCGCCGACGCTACTCTGGAGGACGTGTTCCTCCGGGTGACCGAGGACCACGACGCCGAGTCCGCCGGCCGCTCGGGAGGTGACGCGGCCACCGGCGGCGGCGCGGACGACGAGAGCGAGGTGGTTCGGTGAGCGGGCACGGCGCGGCGACCGAGGACGCCGAGCGGGCGGCGGACCCGGACCCCCGCACTCGCCGCGGCCCGCTGGGGCCGTGGACCGACCCCCGGACGCTCCGGCACGGGCTGGTGCTGGCCCGCGTGGACCTGACCCGCACCGTCCGGCGACTGCTCGGGCGGTGGCTCCGCGTGGTGCTGTTGCTCGTCGGCCTCGGCCCGCTGGTGCTGGGCGGGGGGTACGCGGCGTACCTGCTCGGTGACGCCGGCGGCGTCAGCGGGGTGGCGGGGGACCTGCCGCCGTCGCTGCCCGCGGTGCTCGCGATCGCCCGGGGCGGGACCGCGGTCGTCTGGGTCGGCCTGTTCGCGGTCGTCACGGTCCGGGCCGTCGGCGCCCGTGGCTCGCTCGACAACGACGCCGGTCTGCTGACGATGGCCCCGACCCGCGAAGTGGCCCTGGGACGGGTGCTCGCCGAGACGGCGGGTGCGCTCGCGTGGGGGGTGCCGGTCGGCCTGGCCGCCGCCGTCGGCTACGGCCTGGGCGGCGGCGGGTGGACGGTCCTGGCGACGCTGCCCGCGGCGGTGACCGCGCTCGCCCTGTCGGCGGTGCCGGTCGGCGTCGCCGTCGGCCTGGCGGTCCGCCACGTCACCACCCGGGTCCCGGTCGTCGCCCGCTACCGGCAGGCCCTCGGCGTGCTCGCCTTCGTCGCGTACTTCGTGGCGGTCGCGACCGGCACCCTCGACACCGTGATCGCCACGCTGTTCGAGACGCTGCAGGCGGCGCCGGTCGCCTGGCCCGGCGACCTGCTCCTCCTGGGGGTGGGCGTCGGTGCCGACCCGCTGCGGGCCGGTCTCGTGACGGCGCTGGTGGCGGTGCTCGCGCCCGCGGGCGTCCTCGGCGCGACCGCCGCCGCCGAGCGCCACTGGTTCGCCGACCCCGTCCTCGGCGGCGAGGTGACCGACACCGACGCCGACACCGCCGGCACGCCCGCCACCGACCCCGCCGGCGGGGTGCTCGACCGCGTCGAGCGGGTACTGGCCGGCGCCGTCGGCCGGGCGACGGCGGCGCTCGTGGTCCTCGCGTGGCGCCGGGCGGCACGAGCGCCGCTGAAACTGCTGTACGTGGCCTACCCGCTGTTCGGCGGCGTCGGCTTCGTCGCGGATGTCGTCGAGACCGGCACGGTGCCGGCGTTCGTCCCGGCGGTCGTGCTCGTGTTCGCCGCCTGGGCCGGTACCGTCGCGTTCACGCTGAACCCGCTTGGCGACCAGGGGAGCGCGCTGTCGACCGCGCTGCTGTCGCGGGTCGACGGCTGGCACTTTGCCGCCGCCCACGTCCTCGCGGGGGCGCTCGTGGCGGCGCCGCTCGGCACCGTCCTCGTCGCCGGTCTCGCGGTCGCCGCCGACCTCCCGGGGCGACTGGTCGGCGCGCTCGCGGTGGGCACGCCGGTCGTGGTCGGTCTCGGCAGTCTGTTCGCCGTCGGCGTCGGCGTCGCCTTCCCGCGGTACGACGCCGTCAGCGTCACCCGCTCCACCGAGGCGGTCGTCCCCAGTCTGCTGGCCTTCGCCGTCCACACCGTCTACCTCCTCCTGGCGACCGCCGCCGGCGTCGTCGTCTACCGCCCCGCCCTCGAACCGGTCGTGGCCGCGCTCGTCTCCTTCCTGCTGCCCTTCGGTCTCTCCGTGAGTGCCGACACGGTGGGCACCGTCGCGCTGGTCGTCGCCGTCGCCGCCGTCCTCGTGCCGCTCGTGTCCGTGCGCTACGCCGCCCGCCGGTTCGCGACCGTCACCCTGGACTGACGGCGGCCGACTCGGTCCCGCCGTGTCGTCGCCACCCGACGGTCACTCCCGGGCGGTCCCGTCGCCCTCTGCGTTCGCGGCCGCCAGTCCCGACTCGACGAACGCGACCACCTCGTCGGCGGGGACGAACCCGTCCGCGAGGCGGTCCACCTCCTCCCCGTCGGCGAACAGCGAGAGTGTCGGCACGCTCGTGATCCGGTGGTCGTCGACCAGCGGCGGGTGGTCGCGGGGGTTCACCGTCAGGACCGGCACCTCGACCTGGTGGGCGACCCCGTCGAGGACGGGCTCCATCGCGGCACAGATCGAGCAGCCCTCGGTACGGAAGGTGACGAGCAGCGGGTCGCCGGCGGCGATCCGGTCGGGCAGGTCGGCGGCGTCGACCGCCGACGGTCTCGCGGGGGCAGGGGTGTCGCTCATACCTCCGGTACGCGCTCCAGGCGGTTAGGCCCGCGGCTCACGCCCGGCCGGTGGTGACGCGGGTCTCGACCTCGTGGACGAGTGGGCCCTCGCTCGCGAGCCGCTCGCGGCACTCGCGCTCGAAGGCCGCCCGCCGGTCGCCCAGTACGGCGGGCGAACAAAATGACAGCGAGAGCAGGTAGCCGACGACGCCGTCGACCGTCCAGGTGCGCTCGCTCGTGACCGTCTCGACGGTCACGTCGCGGTAGCCGTGGTCGCGCAACACGGCGTCGTACGGCTCGTCGTACTCGACGGGACCGGTGCGCTCGGGGGCGTCGACGTAGTCGCTGACGACCTCGTAGACGGCGGCCTCCCACGGGCGGGTGCCGCGGGTGAGCCACTCCGTGTCGCCCACCACGGCGACGCCGTCGCTCAGCTCGCGCAGGCGGTCGAGCGTGCGGTCGCGGTCGGTGCGGTGCAGCGCCCGCCCGACGGTCGCGACGGCGAAGCCGGGTCGCAGCGCCGGCAGACTGGCGTCCGAGCCCTGGACGACGCTCACCCCGTCGGCCTCGCGGGCGCGACGCCGGGCCTGCCGGAGCATCGGGCGACTGGGGTCGATCGCGACGACCCGGTCGACGTGGGCGGCCAGCGGGACCGCTATCTCGCCGGTACCACAGCCGAGATCGAGCGCCCGTCCCGTGCCGTCGAGGGCGAACCGGTCGCGGACGTGGGCGATCGCTCGCTCGTCGTACGGCGGTCGGTGGGCGGCGTAGTGTGCCGCCGCGGTGGCGAACGGGTCCTCCACGTCCGGGTGTCCGGCGCCGCCGGCGTAAGACCCACGCTCACGTCCGCCGCCTGAGACGGACGGCGAGAGTATTTGTCCCCGGGCGACCGTGTGGGCGCATGAGCGACCCGGAGACGGACGCGGACGCGGACGCGAGCGCGGAGACGGATCTCGGGAACGACCCCGAGGAGGCGTTCGGACTGGTCGCGAACGAACTGCGCTTCGAGATCGTCGAGGCGCTGTGGGACGCCCTCACCGACGGCGAGGCACCGCTCGCGTTCTCGGAGCTGCGCGAGCGGGTCGGCCTGCGGGACTCGGGACAGTTCAACTACCACCTCGGCAAGCTCACCCCACGGTTCGTCCGGCAGGTCGAGGGGGGGTACGAACTCGCATACGCCGGCCAGCGGATCGTCGGTGCCGCCGTCTCCGGCACGTACACCGACGCCGACGTGACCGTCGACCCGGTCGTCGCCGGCGACTGCCCGCAGTGTGACGCGGCGATCGAGGCGGCGTACGACCAGGGGTCGATCGTCATCGAGTGCACGGGGTGTGACCTGGTGATCACCGACGGGCTCCCGGCGCCGCCGGTGCTCGCCGCCCACCACGACCCCGAGGAGTTGCCCGCGGTGTTCAACCGGCTCGTCCAGCAGCGGATCCGGGCGCTCACCGAGGGGTTCTGCTCGCTGTGTGGTGGCCCGGTCGACTCCACGCCGATCCCCTTTCTCGACGACGACCACGGCTCCGACCCCGACGACGGCCACGTCGGCGTCGCCCACCAGTGCCGAGCCTGCGAGCGGGAGATCTACAGTGCCGCCACCGGGTGCGTGCTCGACCACCCCACCGTCGCCGGGGCGTACGCCGACCACGGCGTCGACCTCCGGGAGACGCCCGTGTGGGAACTGGACTGGATCGGCGACTCCGTCTCCACCGTCGAGAGCGAGCGCCCGCCACGGCTCCGTATCGCACTGGAGGTCGGCGACGAGGTCGTCCGCGTCACCGTCGACGACGACTGCGAGGTCGTCGACGCCGAGCGCGAGCCGGTCTGAGTGACCGCGGCGGGTCAGTAGTGACCCATCACCCCCGCCCGGCGGGCCCACCGCCCGCAGTAGCGGAAGGCGGCGTAGCCGGCCAGCAGGTAGCCGACGCCGGTGACGGCGGCGACCGCCAGGTCCGCCGTCGGCAGCGCCCACAGCGGCGTCCCCTCCTGCATGGCGACCCGCAGGAGCTTGCTGGCCTGGGCCATCGGCAGCCACCGCAGCGCCGGCACCGACTCCACGGGTGCGGCGATCAGCCCGACGAAGGCGAACTGCACCAGCTGGAAGGCGTTCTCGACGCGCTTGAACCGGACCGCCAGCCCGCCGAACAGGAAGCCGACCCCGACGGCGGGCGCGAGCGCGAGTGCCGCCAGCGGCAGCACCGTCAGCGGCGAGAGCGCCAGCGTGCGGCCGGTCACGGCGAGCATCACCGCCAGGGTCACAACGCCCCACAGCGTCGCCTCCAGCAGGTTCACCGCGGTCTTTATCGACACGACGCGACCGAACCCCAGCGGCGACATGTACAGCTGTTCGAGGGTGCCCCACTGCGCCTCGCGGGTGACGTTCCAGGACAGCCCCGAGTACGCGACGATCGACGTGCTCCACAGCAGGTACCCGACGACGATCCCGCCGATGGAGTCGTCGATCGCCGCCGGGGCGACCGCCCGCCCGCCGTAGAAGATCACCAGAAACAGCAGGACGATCGTCCCGAGCTGTGAGAGGGTGTTCACCGGGTACCGCACCAGGAGTGCGACCCGCTTCCGTAGTGCCGCCCGCGCGTACGCGAGGTGCCCACGGACGCCGGCGTCGCCCGACACCCGGCCCAGCGACGCCGCGGTTCGCTCCTCGGTCGTCTCTATCTCGTCCTCGACGGCCATCAGGTGCTCACCTCCCTCTCGGTCACCGCGAGGAAGGCCTCCTCCAGGTCGGGCTCGCTCGTCTCGACGCCGGCCAGCGAGCAGTCCGCCGCCCGCAGCGTCTCCAGCACGTCGTACAGCCCGTCGCCGCCGTCGAGCGTGACCGAAAAGCGGGTCCGGTCGCCCGCCCGCTCCCAGTCGTCGACGTCGAACGTCTCCGTGAGCCGTTCCCGCGTCCCCTCGGGGACCCGCCCGTCGACGCGCACCCGGTAGGCCTCGGTGCGGAACACGTCGACCAGCTCCTCGACCGGTTCGTCGGCGATCACCCTGCCTTCGGAGAGGATCACCACCCGGTCGCAGACGTCCTCGACGACGTCCATGTCGTGACTGGAGACGACGACGGTCACGTCCTCGGCGGCGAGTCGGCGGAGTTCGCGACGCAACTCCAGTGACGCCTCCACGTCCAGGCCCAGCGTGGGCTCGTCCAGAAAGACCACGTCGGTCCCGCGGGCGAGCGTACACGCCAGGGCGACCTTCTGTTTCTGCCCGCGGGAGAGTTCCGTGACCGGTTCGTCTGCCTTCGCCGCGAGGCCGAACCGCTCCAGCAACTCGTCGTGGCGCCCCCGGCACTCACCCGGCGGGATGCCCGCCAGCGCGGCGAAAAAGCGGAGGTTCTCCCGCACGGTGAGCCGCCAGTACACGTTGCGAGCTCCCTCGAGGGTGGCGCCGACGTGACGGTACGCCACCCGCGGGCGCTCGGTGGCGTCCACGCCGGCGACCTCGACGGTGCCACTCGTGGGGACCACCAGCCCCAGCACCGACTTTATCGTGGTCGTCTTGCCGGCGCCGTTGGGCCCGAGCAGCCCGACCACCTCGCCGCGGTCGACGGTGAAGGAGACGCCGTCGACCGCACGCACCGCCTCCTCGCCGTCACCGTAGGTCTTCACCAGGTCCTCCACGCGCAGTGCCGACGTCCGGTCGCTCGCCGAGTCCGATCGCACACGAGCCATACACGAACGAGCGGCCGCGGCGGACGTAACTGTTTGGAGAACTACATTTCTGTCGAGCGGCTCAGAGAAGGACGGTTCTGTAACCGGGGTGACAGTCGGCTGGGGCCTGCCCCGCCCGAGTGCCTTTTTGCCGACGGGCACGTACCGGCAACAAATGCTGGCGTCGCACCTCCTGCTGGTGGGGTTGCTGGTGGGGACGCAGGCGGTGCTGACGTGGCTGGCGGTGCTGAACGTCCGCCACGGCGAGCGGGCGGCCCGCGAGCGGGCCCCGCAGTTGCGGGCGGTAGGGGTGTCGGACCCCCAGGGAACGGTCGAGCACCTCCGCGTGCGGACGGCACTCGACCAGCTGTCGTCGTGGGTGGCTCTCGGGGGCGTGGTGGTCGTGCTGTACTCGGGACTGTACCGGCGCAGCGTGACGGCGGTCGCCGACCTCGGGTGGGGAGTGGTCGGTGAGGGGGTGGTCCTCGTCGCCGGCGCCGTCCTCGCTGCCCGGGCGGTGTCGGCGCCGTTCGCGTTCGTCCGTACCGTCGTCGTCGACGACCTGTTCGGGGTCGACGAGCGGACGGTCGGCGGGTGGCTGCGGCGGCGGGCGGTCCGGACCACGGGCGTCGTCGCCCTGGCGGCGGTCGCCGCCGCCGGCGTCCTGTGGACGGTCACCGTCGCCGGGGCGTGGTGGCCCGTGCTCGCGCTGGCGCTTCTGGCCGTCGTGCGCCTCGCGCTGCAGGTGGTCGTCCCGCGGGTCCTGCTCCCGCTGCAGTACGACCTCGACCCCGTCGAGGACGGGCCGCTGCGGGAGTCCGTCGAGACGGTGTTCGAGGGCACCGGCGTCGCCTGCGAGGGAGTGTACGAGGTCGACCACGCGGCGACGCCGACCGCCTTCCTCACTGGACTGGGGCCGACGAAGCGGGTCTGTCTCAGCGAGACGCTGCTCGAGGAGTACGACCCCGGGGCGGTCGAGGCGGTGCTGGCCCACGAACTCGGTCACCACCGTCTGCGCCACGTCTGGAAGCGACTCGCCGCGTCGCTGCTGTTCCAGGGGGCCGCCCTCGGGGCGCTGGCGGTGCTCGCCCGGCAGCCGCCGGTCACGGACCTGTTCGGGACGCCGGCGACGCCGTACGCCCCGCTTCTGACCGCCGGACTGTTCCTGTGGCCGGTCCTGCGGCTGGCGGCGCCGCTGCGCAACGGACTGGCGATCCGCCACGAGTACCGGGCCGACGCCTTCGCCGCGCGGGCGACCGGCGACCCGGCGGCAGTGGTCCGGGCGCTGACGACACTCGGTGACGACACGGTCGTGAACCCGTTTCCCCACCCCTGGTACGAGGCGGTCCACCACGACCACCCGCCGGTGCCCGAGCGGGTCCGTGCCGTCCGCGAGCAGTTCCCGAGTGCCCGCCCCGAGGGCGTCGTCACCGCGGGTACCGAGACCGGCGGCGAGGGTGCCACCGGAGAGTCGGGGTCGCGGACCGCCCGCCAGCTCTCCGAGCGCGGGCCGGACGGCTGAAGGTATTTATCCGCGCGGGTCCCAACTTCCGACGGTCCGACAGGACCTGATTCGGATGGACTTTGATCAGTTCGCACGTGAGAACGCCGCCGACACGGGCGGCACGGGCTTTGAGTTGGAGAACAAGCGACTGCTCGACGCCGCGGTCGACGGGACGGTGTACGCGAAGGCGGGGGCGATGGTCGCCTACAGCGGTGACCTCTCGTTCACCGGGCGCGCCTCCGCCGAGGGCGGCGTGCTCGGTTTCGTGAAGGAGGCGGCCACCGGCGAGGGCACCCCGATCATGGAGGTCGAGGGCCAGGGTAACGTCTTTCTCGCCGACCAGGGCAAGAAGGTACAGGTCCTCTCGCTGGACGCCGACGACGAGATCACGGTCAACGGCAACGACGTGCTCGCGTTCGACGCCGAGGTGAACTACGAGATCCGCACGATAGACAGCGTGGCCGGCGCCTCCGCCGGCGGCCTGACGAACGTCTACCTCCAGGGCCCGGGCGACGTGGCGATCACCACCCACGGCGACCCCATCGTGCTGACGCCGCCGGTCAACACAGACCCGGCGGCGACCGTCGCCTGGACTGGTGTTTCCCCCTCCGCGACCGTCGACGCGAGCGTCAGCGACGTCGTCGGCCAGTCCTCCGGCGAGACCTTCCAACTGGAGTTCGCCGGCGGCGAGGGCGCGGTCGTCGTCCAGCCGTTCGAGGAGGGCCCCTGACGGGCGCTCTCAGCGGGGGCCCGCCCCGACCGGGTCCACGTCGCGCTCGGCGGTGACGGCGTCGGTCAGCCAGCAGTCCTCGTACTGCCCCTCGCCGCGTGACAGCCGGAAGACGTAGGTGATCGTGCGACCGCCGGTCCCGGTGACGGTGACCCGCTGGACCGCCACCCCGTCGTCGGGGTCGCGCTCGACGGGCCCGGCGACCGCGTCCTCGTGATCGACCATCGGCCGGTAGCGGCGGTTGTGTACCATCTGCCGGAAGCGGTCGAACGGACCGGTCGCCCGCCGGTTCGCCGGCGAGGCGAAGTTGTAGGCGGTCTTGACGCCGGCGTCGGGCTCCGGGTCGTCGTTGTGCTTGAGGGCGTCGAGTTGGGTCGCCACCACCTCGTCGGGGCCGAGGGTCGGCGTCGGTGTCGGCAGGTCCTCGAACGGGTGGTCACCGTCTGGCATGGTCTACGTCGGGTGGGGCGGCGGAAAGGGCTGTCGTCGGTGTCGGGGGTCAGTCCTCGCTGTCGACGTGGCGGACGATCCCGAGGTCTGCCCGGGCACGCAGCGGGACCACCAGCCTGCCGTACACCCGGTAGCAGGCGTGGGCCACGAGAAAGCCGGCGAGAACGAGCATCGTGACTCGCCAGCGAAACTCCGACCCGAGGACCAGCACACCAGCGAGGACGGTCAGGAGCAGGGACCGTACGCTCCTGCGCTGGCTGCCCAGCAACTCGTTGAGGATCCCCCCGAAGTCGTCGACACGGCGCAGCGCGACCTCGTTGACGAGAGCGTAGACCGCGCCGACACCGGCACCGACGCCGGCGACGATCGCGTCGGTCGTCCCCGCGGGACCAAGCGCCGACCCGACGAGGGCAACGACGACCGCGACGACGGTCGCCTCCGCGGCCGCTAGCGTCACGCCCGGCACCGGCCGCAGCGGGTCCCCCTCAGACTCCCCGGCCGGGGAGAACAGCCCGAGCGCACCACAGGCGACGCCGGCGCCGAGCAGCCGGCTGAGGACCCATCCCGGGGCGAGCCCGAGCACGGACGACATCCCCGCCCGGGCTGCCAGCGGGGGACCGGGGTCTCGCAGCTCGGCGTTGAACATGATCCAGACGACCACGGTCCCCGCGACGGCTCCGATCCCGATGCCCTGGAGGAGGCCGTCGCCGACGACGAGCCACGGAGACTTCGGCGAGAGGTGCACCGTCCGACCCCGGTAGGAGACCGACCGACGCTGCAGACGTTCCCGTGCCCGTTCGACTGCGTCGTCGTCTGCCATCCCGTCTCCCGTTCTCGTGTCGCAAAAAAAACCTTTCCCGGAACCCTTCTTGTCGGTGGTCCCCTCGCCCGGTCATGGACGACGGGACCGCAAACCGTGACGCCGCCGTCGCCGCGCTCGCCGACCGCCAGTACGAGCGCGCCGGCGACGAGTACACCCGGGCCGCCTGGCACCGCCTCGCCTCGCCGCGGGAGGGACTGTCGCCGTTCGACGCCGACGACCGCGGCTGGGTCGGCGGCGGCCTGGAGTACCTCACCGCCGCCACGCTCGCCTACCGCGTGGCCGGCCGCGACACCCGCGGGCGACGCCGCGCCGTCGAGGGTGTCGCCGTCGCTCGCGACCTCCAGACCGCCCTGGAGCACCCCGTCCAGCGGGCCTGTCTCGCGGAGTTCGTCGCCGACTTCCGGGTCGCCGGCGACGTGGGCGACGCCGCCGACGCCTACGAGGAGGCGGCCGACGCCTACGAGGAGGCGGTCGACGCCGTCGAGGACCCCCGCTCGTGGGGCACCAGACCGCTGTTCGAGTCTGCCGCGGCGGGCCTGAAACAGGTGACCCGCGGCCTGGAGAACGGGGAGATAGCCGTCACCTGGGAGGACCTCCACGGCGCCGACCCCTCCCTCCCGGGCGCCTTTCTCGCCGCTCGCCCGCGGTTCAAGCGCAGTCGGTTCCCGAGTGCGGTCGCCCGCGCGGTCGAGACCGGCCACCTGGCCGCCCCCCGCGGCACCACCGAGTACGACAACGCCACCTACCGGTGTCCCGCGTGTGCGGCCTCGGACGTCAACTGGGTCGCCGACTCCACGCTGTGTCTGCGCTGCTCGACGCCGATGGACGAGGGGTAGTTCGCGGGCCTCGCGCGCCCCGCCACGCGACCACCATCTTGATTGAGCGCGTGGGCGAACCCCGGCGCATGTCGGAGCCGACGACACACGAACTCGACCACGACGGGACCGCGGCCGAGGCCGGGGCACTGCTGCGCTCGCTGGGCGCCGACCTCGAACGGGGCGAACCCCTGCGGTTCGAGACCGACGACGGCGTCGTCACCGTCGACCCGCCCGCCGAACTCCGCCTGAAGGTGGAGACAGAGCGGGTCGACGGCGAGGCCGAACTCGAGGTCGAACTCGGCTGGGAGGACGCCACGGGCGCGACGGTGACGACCGGGGACGGCCCGGCGACCGACGACGCGGACGAGGCGGGGACGCCGCTCGCGACCGTCGAGGACGCTCCCTCGAAGGCCACCTTCGAACTGTTCCGGGACCGCGCCGACGAGTGGCGCTGGCGGCTCCGTCACGACAACGGCAACATCATCGCCGACAGCGGCGAGGGGTACGACTCGATCACCGGCGCGCGCAACGGCCTGCGCAGCGTCCGGGAGAACGCCCCCGGCGCCCCCGTCGAGCGCGAGGACTGACTGTCACCCGGATAATCAACTCCCGGCGTCCCCGGAAAGCGGCGGGGGTTGATGTCAGTGGCCCGAGTGAACTCGACGATGAGCGAGCCGTGGGGGACCGCGACGACGGCCGGGGAGCGCCTCGCGGAGTACTGTGCGCTACTGACACACGTCGAGCGACGCCGCTGTCTGCTGACACTGCTCGATCGCGAGCGACCGGTCGAGACGGCGACCGCCGTCGCGGGCGCGGACCCGCTGACCGACCGGCGGGCGGCGCTGCGGGACGTTCACCTGCCCCGACTGGCGGCGCTGGGACTCGTCGAGTGGGACCCGCAGACCCGCCTCGTCGCACAGGGGCCGACCTTCGAGGAGGTCGAACTGCTGCTGCGCTCGCTCGACGACCACCGCGAGCGACTGCCCGACGGACTGGTGTAGGCCGCCGCCTCGGCCCGGCGGTCGGCAGCGCGTCCCGTCGACGAGCACCCGGTCGGTGTGTTCCCCGAGCTACACCGCCGCGGTGGGGGCAGGTCCCGCGCCGAGCGAAACACACTCCAACGACGACCGACGACTGACGGCCGATGCGGAGTTACCGGCTCGGCAGACTGGTCGTGCCCGTCGAGGTGGACCTGTCGCTTTTGCTCGCGCTCCCGGTCTTCGCGTGGGTGGTCGGCGGCCAGGTCGGGCGGTGGGCGCGGCTGCTGGAGCGCCTCGCGGGCGTCGACCTCGGCGGTGCGCTCGCGACGGGGGTGACGCCGTGGCTGCTTGGCCTGCTCGCGGCGCTTGGTTTGTTCGTGAGCGTCCTCTTGCACGAGCTGGGGCACACGCTGGTCGCACGGCGGTACGGCTACGAGGTGAGTTCGATCCGCCTGTGGGTGTTCGGCGGCGTCGCCCGGATGGTCGCCGTCCCGGAGTCACCCCGCGAGGAACTGGCGATCGCGCTCGCGGGGCCGGCGGTGAGCGTCGCGCTCGGACTCGCCGTCGCCGCGCTCGTCGCCCCGGCGGCGGCGCTGGCTCCCGCGGTGGGCTTTCTGGCGGGGTACCTGGCGCTGACGAACGTCTCGCTGGCGGCGTTCAACCTGCTACCGGCGTTCCCGATGGACGGCGGGCGGGTGCTGCGCGCGCTGTTGGCCCGGCGGCGCTCCTTTCTGAACGCCACGGAGACCGCCGCCCGCGTCGGCAGGGCGCTCGCCGCGGTGCTCGCGGTCGCCGGGCTGCTGTCGCTGAACCTCCTGCTCGTCGGACTGGCGCCGGTCCTCTACCTCGCCGCCGGCAGCGGGGTGCAGCGGGCTCGCCTGCGGGCCGCCTTCGAGGGACTGCGGGTGCGTGACCTGATGCGTCCGGCCGACGATGGCCCGGCGCCGGGCGGACTGTTCGACCGACTGCTCGGGCGCTCGCCAGCGGACCCCGGGGCCGAGCGGGCGCCGACGGAGACGCGACTGCGGTCACCGCTGGGTGCGCTCGACCGCCTGCTCCGGTCCGACGGCGAGCGCCGCCGCCGGTTGCGGGCGCTGGCGGCCCGGGAGCGCAGCGTCCAGGCGGACGACGACCCCGCGAACGCCTTACTGTACATGCAGGAGGGCGACATCGACCGCCTGCCGGTGGTGGACGACCGCGACCGCGTGGTCGGCGAACTGCGGCGTGCGGACCTGGTGCGGGAACTCGCGGCCAGCCCCGAGGGTCGCCCGCTCGTGCGGCGGTAGGGTTTTGCCCGGGCCGGTCCTCCGGTGGAACATGCGAGTACTCGTCCCGATCGACGGATCGGACTGCAGTTTCCGGGCACTGGAGTTCGCCGCCGACATGGTCGAGCGACGCGAGGGGACGCTGCACGTCATCCACTTCACCGACGTCGAGACGGACTCGACCGAGCAGATAATCGACCGCGCGAAGGACCTGCTCGCGGAGACGGGTGTCGTCGACCACCCGGAGGTGCGCATCGACGCCAGGATGTCCGAGCCGCGGTACGCGAACGCCGTCGGCAAGGAGATACTGCGGATCGTCGACGAGGAGGGGTACGACCACGTCGTGATGGGTCACCACGGCGCCGGGATCGTCGGCCGGACGATCCTCGGCAGCGCCGCCGAGACGGTGCTGCGGGCCTCCGAGACGCCGATCACCGTCATCCCCTGACCGCGCCCGAGCACCACGCTTAAGCGCCGCCGTGTGCCGACCGCGAGTATGGACGGCACGCTCGACCACGTGATGCTCCGCGTCGCGGACCTGGAGCGCTCGCTCGACTGGTACCGGACACACCTCGACTACGAGGAGAAGGACCGCTACGACGGTGACGGCTTCACGATCGTCTACCTCGGCCCCGAGGAGATGCACGAGGACGGCGCCATGCTCGAGCTCACCCACAACGAGGGCGAGACGCCCGAGGTGGGCGACGCCTGGGGCCACATCGCCGTCCGGGTGCCCCGGGGCGAACTCGAAGCCGCCTACCAGGAACTGATGGACGAGGGCGTCGAGGACTACCGCGACCCCGAGTCCTGTGGCGGCTCGTACGCCTTCGTGACGGACCCGGACGGCCACGAGGTGGAGATCGTCCAGCGCGACCACGGCGCCCGGTGGTCGCTCGACCACACGATGATCCGCGTCGAGGACGCCGACAGCGCGCTGGGGTTCTGGACCCGGAAGTTCGAGTACGACGAGGTCGGTCGGTGGGAGGCGGACACCTTCGCGAACTACTTTCTCGAGCCCCGCGACGCCGCTCCCGAGGAGATGGCCGTCGAGCTGACCTACAACTACGACGGTCGCTCGTACACCCACGGCGACGGCTGGGGGCACCTCTGTGTTCGGGTGGACGACCTGCACGGGGACTGGGAGACACTGCTGACCCGCGAGGCGGCGGACTACCGCCCGCCCGCCGACTGTGACGACCTGTACGCGTTCACCCGGGACCAGGACGGCCACGAGATCGAGTTGCTGCCCCGCGACCCCGACGCCGACTCGCTGTTCCCGTTCTGACCGACCGGGACCGTCGACCGACGCGTGTCAGGCCAGCGGCGTCTCCAGGTCGGCGAGGTAACTCGTCAGGTCCGTCGTCGTGACGACGCCGACGAGGCGATCGTCGTCGTCGACGACGGGGAGGTGGTGGAAGCCGTGGGCGATCATCACGTCCGCGGCGTCGGCGATCGGCGCCTGCGGGGTGGTGGTGATCACGTCGTCGGTCATGTACGCCGAGACCCTCGTCTGTGTGCCCTCCTCGTGGTCCGCGACGAGTCGGACGAAGTCGGTCCGCGTGAGGATACCCCGGAGGCGGTCGTTCTCGACGACGATCACTGACCCGATCGTATCGTCGAGCATCAGGTCGGCGGCGTCGTCGACCGGCGTGTCCGGCGCGACCGTCCGTAGCTCCGTCGTCATCAGCTGTGTGACGAACACGTCGTCCATGCCGGTCCTTCGCGCGGCCGCCTGATAGCCGTGTCGTCCCTCCCACCGTGCACCGCGGAGGCTTAGTGACTCGACCGCCTGCGACGGGTATGGGAACGTCGGCACTGCGAGACCTCGCGGTGATCGAGGAGCGCCCGCTCGGGGCGTGTGCCGGACGGGTGGCCGTCGACGCGCACAACTGGCTGTTCACCTACCAGTCGCCGGTCGTCCGCCACCGCTCTGAGTCGACGTACACGACCGCCGACGGCGAGGAGGTGCCCCACCTGCTCGGCGCGCTGCAGGGGCTGGGCACGCTCGCCGGCGAGGGACTGCGACCCGTGTTCGTGTTCGACGGCACGCCGGTCGACCTGAAACGCGAGGAGATCGCCACCCGGCGGGCACAGCGCGAGCGGGCCAAGGAACTGCTCCGGCAGGCCCGCGAGCGCGGCGACCCAGAGGCGATCCGCAAGTACAAGACCCAGACGCAACGGCTCTCCGAGCACACGCTGTCGACGGCGCGGGCACTGCTGGAGCGACTGGACGTGCCGGTCGTCGACGCCCCCGCCGCCGGCGAGGCACAGGCCGCACACATGGTCCGCGAGGGGTCCGTCGACGCCGTCCTGAGCGACGACTACGACGCCGTGCTGTTCGGCGCGCCCCGCACTGTCCGGCAGTTCTCCGGGCGCGGCCCCGCCGAACTCGTCGACCTCCCGGCCACGCTGTCGGAGTTGGGCGTCGACCACGCGGGGCTCGTGGACGTGGCGCTACTCTGTGGCACCGACTACAACGACGGCGTCGACGGTGTCGGGCCGACGTATGGCCTGCGCGGCGTCCGCGAGCACGGCTCCGCCGAGGCGTACCTCGCACAGCGGGGTGACGGGTCGCTCGCCGGCGCCGACGCCGTCCGCGAGCACTTCCTCGACCCGCCGGTGACCGACGCCACCCCGTCGGCCGGCGAGTGGACACCGGACTACGGGGCGGCCCGCGCGTACCTCCGTGACTGGGACCTGCCCGAGAGCGAGGTCGCGGACGGACTCGACCGCCTGCGGCGGGCGCTCGGGTGACGGGAGTCAGTCGCCGTCCCCGGCGTCCTCGCCCTCGTCCCCGTCTTCCTGCGTGTGCCGGACGGTGAGCACGGGCACGTCACACAGCCGGACCACCTTCTCGGTGACGCTGCCGACGAGGTAGCGGTCCAGGCCGGTGCGGCCGTGGGTGCCCATCGCCACGAGGTCGATCCCCGCCTCGTCGACGTACTCGACGATCTGGCGGTGGGGTTCGCCGCGCCGGACGACCGTCTCGGTCGCCAGGCCGACGTCCTCGGCCCGGCGCCTGACCTCTTCGACGGCGTCCTCGCCCTCGGACTCCATGGCGCTGTACACCTGCTCGAACCCCGTCTCCGGGGCGTACAGCGGCGTGATCGCGTACAGGACGTGCACCGTGGCGTCGTAGGTGGCCGCCAGTTCCAGCGCGTGCTCGACGGCGCCGTCGACCGCCCTACTGCCGTCCGTGGGAACGAGGATGTCGTCGTACATGTGCCGAACGACGTGACGTGGCGGATTAATACACGGGTCCGTTCCCCTGGCGGCACACCTCTCACGCTCCGTGACCCGCACCGCTCCGTCACTCACCCACAGCCCATGTTTCCGGTGAATCCGAGTCCTGCCTCGCTGACGGCAAGGTCGGTGTACCTGAGACGCTCTCCCGACCCACAGTAGGCCACTCCCCAGCCGACGACCTCCTCGCCGTCTCGAACGACGACGACCGTCGCCGCGTCCGTCGGGGCGGGCACCGGTATCTCGACGGTCGTCCCGGCCGAAACGCGCGTCCGGTTTCGCTCGACTGCCTCGCTCTCGACCGTCACGTCAGTCGCCCCGACCGGGTCGAACACTCGCGTACCGAACCCCTCAGTCGGGACGTCGACCCGCTCCGCGCCCCCGTCGCCGCTGACGGTCACCGACGGAATAGTCTCCGTGACTACGACCGTCTCCACGGTGTACGCCTGCTCGCCCTGGTTCGTCACCTCGACGACCGCCCCCGGCTCGCTCCCCGTGAGTGGCCCCGGGAGAGCCCCACACCCCGCTAGGAACGACAGGACGACGATCGCCGTGACGGCTCGTCGCGGCATACACCGGGCCCCACTCGGGTACCCGACCTTACTCTTGTGATGTCCGTCAGCTCAGCCCGGGTGACCGTCGGGAATGATCTCGTGTGTCCCGCCGACCGGTGAGGGCGTGACACCTCGCAGTTCGACCGTCGAGGTCGACGAATGGGTCAGTCGCCCGCCGCGGGCGCGGCCTCCGGGTCGACGCGGGTGCCAAGCACGTCGAGGAACTCCGCGATCCACTCGGGGTGGTCCGGCCAGGCCTGGGCGGTGACGAGGTTGCCGTCCCGCACCACGCCGTCGTGCCAGGTGCACCCCGCGGCCCGCACTTCGGACTCCAGGGCGGGGTAGGCGGTGCCCTCGCGCCCGTCGAGCACGCCCGCGGCCGCGAGGATCTGCGGGGCGTGACAGATCGCCGCGACCGGCTTGTCCGCCTCGAAGAAGTGTCGCACCGTGTCGAGGACGATCTCGTGGGTGCGGAGGTACTCCGGTGCGCGGCCACCCGGCAGGACGAGGCCGTCGAAGTCGGCGGGGTCTATCTCGTCGAACGTGGCCGTCACCTCGAAGTCGTGACCCCGGGTCTCCATGTACGTCTGGTCGCCACGGAAGTCGTGGACGGCGGTCTTCACCGTCTCGCCGCCCGCCCGCTCGGGACAGACCGCCTCGACCTCGTGGCCGACGGCCTGCAGCGCCTGGAACGGGACCATCGTCTCGTAGTCCTCTACGAAGTCGCCGACGATCATGAGGAGTCGTGACATACCGGTCGCTACGACACCCCTCGTCTTGATATTATTTTATGTTTGTTGACAGTAGAGGCGGTGCGACGGGACCGTCACGCGTGGAGTGCGGGACGGCGGTCGCCCGCTCACTCGGTGTACCCCTCCTGGAGGAACGACCCCTCCGTCTCGTAGATGGTGACGAGTTCCTCGATGAACTCCTCGACGGACTCGCCCTCCTCGCGGTGGCTGTCGATGCGCGCTTTCAGGTCCTCGCTGATCTCGATCTGGGGCATGGGTGTGGTGTCGCCGGGGTGGTCGCCGCTCGCTGCTCCGTCACCTACGGCACAGCGGAGCTAAAACCCTTCCCCACCGTCGTCGTGCCGGCGGTCGGCTTTCCTCCCCGCCGGCCGCGTCGATGGAACATCGGCACGAACGGTCACTATACTTATGAAATTACTATCTGTCTATAATTCTTTTTCATTAACACTATGAGAGGGACCACCGCGACCGGGGGTTGGGGCGGCGACTGGAGCGGGCTACGGCTGTTCGTGTTGCTGGTCGGACTGGTGCTCGTCCTGGGCCCGCCGCTGGTGATCGCGGTCGCGACGCTGTGAGGCGGGGTCAGTCTACGCGGACGGTGTTGCCCGCGATGTCCCGCGGGAAGTAGGTGAGCCGCTCGGTGCCGTCGTCGGTGACGACGACGGTGTCGGAGTGGCGGTAGCCGGCGTCGTCGGTGTAGATCCCCGGTTCGATCGTGTACACGTGGCCGGGTTCCATGACGGCGTCGCTGCCCTCGTCGACGTACGGCGGCTCGTGGGCACCCAGCCCGATGTTGTGGCCGACGTGGTGCTGGGCGAGGTCGGCGACCCCCTCCGACTCGAGGAACTCGCGGACGGCCCGGTCCACGTCGGCGACGGGCACGCCCGGTCCCATCGCCTCGAGGGCGGTCTCCTGGGCGTCGCACATCAGGTGGAAGTAGTGGCGCTGGCGGTCGGAGGGCTCGCCGACGAACATCGTCCGCTCCAGTTCGGCGTAGTAGCCGTCGACGTTCGCGGTGGCGCCGGTGACGAGTACGTCGCCCGCTGCCAGGCGGCGGTTGGCAGTGTGGCCGTGCGGGAGTGCGGTCTGTGGGCCGGAGATGAACCCCGCGCTGACGGGCCCCTCGCCGCGGGTGCGTGGCACGTACCGGTCGCCCAGCGTGTCGAGC
>CAYODS010000013.1:0-39206 GCA_964402765.1 uncultured Halobacteriales archaeon | reverse complement strand
ACCGCAGCGACCGCAGGGAGCGAGGCGCGCAGCGAGTGAGAGCCGTCGAGCACGCGAGGGCTTCGTAGTTCACTCCATCGGGATCGAGAGCACCCGATCCAGAGAGCACGCCGAGGGCTTCGAAGGTCATCACCACAGGACCGATACCGTCTGCTGATGAGAGCACGCCGAGGGCTACGTGGGAGTTCGCACCACGACCGAAACCACGCGCTCCAGAGAACACACCAAAGACTTCGCCCGTCACTCAGTCACCCAGAGGTCGACACGCCGTGTTCCAGCGTCCCGACACCCTCGACGGAGAGCGTGACCCGGTCGCCGTCCTCGACAGGCCCCACGCCCTCGGGGGTTCCGGTGGCGATCACGTCCCCCGGTTCGAGTGTCAGGTACCGGGACACCTCACTGACGAGGTCGGCGACGGAGAACACCATCTGGTCGCGGGTGGCCCGCTGGCGGACCTCGCCGTTCACCCGGCACTCCAGTGCGGCGTCGGTGGGGACCTCGTCGGGGGTGGCGACGACGGGGCCGATCGGGGCGGCGCCGTCGAACGCCTTGCCCCGCACCCAGTTGGTCTCGCGGCGCTGGTCGTCGCGGTTCGAGAGGTCGTTCACGCAGGTGAACCCCGCGAGCACCGACTCGGCGTCGGCGGGCGCGACGTCGCGGCACTGCTCGCCGACGACGGCGCCGATCTCCACCTCGTGCTCGACACGGGTGCCCGCCACGCCCGAGGGCAGTTCGACGGTCGCGCCGTGGGGAGCGACCGCCGAGGGGGGTTTCAGGAAGAGCAGCGGGCGGTCGGGCACGTCGGCGTCCTGCTCGTCGGCGTGGGCGACGTAGTTGCGGCCCACGCAGACCACCTTCGAGGGCTCGCAGGGCGGGAGGACGGTGACGGCGTCGGGGTCGTACGCCCGGCCGTCGCACTCGATCCCGTCGTCGGTCCAGGCGCCGACGCGCTCCGCGCCGCTCGGGTCCCGGAACCTGACCTGTCGCATACGCCGCCGTGGGGCGGCAGGCCGGAAGGCGTTGCGGTCGGACTCCAGACGGAAGGTTTAGTAGCGTCTCGCCGGTACCACCGACAGGCTCCGCTGGTGTAGTCCGGCCAATCATATTTGCCTTTCGAGCAAATGACAAGGGTTCAAATCCCTTGCGGAGCATGACACTTCTCGGCGTTTTTGTACCGAGAAGAGCCAGACGACGTATGACAGTCAGCGAAGACGACTGTCTCGAGGCACTCCGTGAGGCCAGGGAACGGCTCGGTGAGACGCCGTCTCGCGCCCAGTACGAGGCCCTCGACCGCTCGCCGTCGGCGACGACGATCATGCGGCTGTTCGGCTCGTGGAACGCGGCGAAGGAGCAGGCGGGGTTGGAGACGTTGAGTCAGGGCGGCTGTGAGGGTCGCAGTGGTAACGAGATCCAGCCGAAGCCGGACGACGTCGACCTGCCGGAGGGAAAAGACTGGTACGAACTGACGCCGCGACAACGGTGGTACTACCGGAACCGGTCGCTGGAGATAGAGCGGGCGAACGCCCGGATAGACGGTATCAAGCAGTGGTTTCACGAGTTCAAGCGCGACGAGGTCGACTGCGCCGACTGTGGCGAGGGGCATCCGGCCTGTATCGAGTTCCACCACCCGAACGACGACAAGACACACGGTGTCTCCAAAATGGTCCGGAACGGGTACGGCCGCGACCGCATCCGCGAGGAGATCGACAAGTGCGTGCCGCTGTGTGCGAACTGTCACGCGAAGCGCCACCACGACCCGCCCGGATAGTCGGTCACCCGGCAGTCGTCACACGCCGTCCGGGAGAGATCACCCGGCAGTCGTCACACGCCGTCCGGGAGAGGCGTGATGATCGCTCACTCGATCCGCAGGTCGCCGCCGCCACCGGTCCCGCCGCTCGCGTTCTCGGGCCACTCCAGTTCGAACTCGACGCTCAGTTCGCCGTCGCCGTTCTCGGGCCCCTCGCGTTCGGCCTTCACCTCGAACTCGACGACGTCGGGTGGGTCGATCGTGTGAGACTGGTCGCCGGCCGAAAGCGCGATGGCGTCACCGCTGTCCAGGCGGTCGGCCACCCGGCGGAGGTAGGCGGCGACGTCGGCACGGGACTGGTCAGACTCGGACTCGAACAGCACTGTCTCGGGCATACCCGCCGTACGCGCTCCGGGGAGATAAGTGAGTGCCTCGCGGGGGCGCCCGGACGCCGGCGGCGCAGGAGGGCGCAAGCTAAATACCGATCGGGCGCCGACCCAGAGGCATGAGCGAGACACCGGAGTCGGGCGTCGAGCCGACGCCGTCTGGTGACGGCGAGCACCGGCGGCTGATCGTCGCGGGAACGGGGATCGCGGGGCTGACCGCGGCGGTGTACGCCGCGCGGTCGAACAACGACCCGTTGCTGATCGAGGGCGACGAACCCGGCGGGCAACTCACGCTGACGACCGAGGTGGACAACTACCCTGGCTTCCCGGAGGGGATCAGCGGACCCGACCTCATCAACCGCATGAAAGAGCAGGCCCAGCGGTTCGGTACCGACCTTATCAACGGGATCGTCGAGTCCGTCGACGACTCCACGCGACCGTTCCGGGTGGAGATGAGAAACGGGGACGTGTACACCGCCGACGCCGTCATCGCCGCCTCGGGTGCGAGTGCCCGTACGCTCGGCGTCCCCGGCGAGGACGAGTTGATGGGCTACGGTGTCTCGACGTGTGCGACGTGTGACGGCGCCTTCTTCCGCGGCGAGGACATGCTCGTCGTCGGCGGCGGCGACGCCGCGATGGAGGAGGCCCACTTCCTCACGAAGTTCGCCGACACGGTGTACGTCGCCCACCGCCGCGAACAGTTCCGCGCCGAGGACTACTGGATCGAGAAGGTCCAGGCGAAGGCGGAGGAGGGCGCGATCGAGATCATGCGCAACACCGAACTCGTCGCGGTCCACGGCAGCCGCGAGGACGGCGTCGACAGCGTCGACCTCGTGCGCCACCCCGAGGGCCACCCGAAGGAGAAACTCGCCGACGGGGCCGACGACGTGGAGGAGTTCGAGATGGACGTGGGGGCGGTGTTCCTCGCCATCGGGCACACGCCCAACACCGAGTACCTGGAGGAGACGGGCGTCGAGCTGGACGAGGCGGGCTACGTCCGCACCGAGGGCGGCACCGGCGGCGGCCAGACCCGCACCGACGTGGCGGGGCTGTTCGCAGCCGGCGACGTGGTGGACCATCACTACCAGCAGGCGATCACCGCCGGCGGGATGGGCTGTAAGGCCGCGATGGACGCCGACGTGTACCTGGAAGACGAGGCGCCCGCCGTCGCCGAGGGCGGCGAGACCGCGACCGCGGACGACTGACGTGCTCGGGCGCTGGCTCCAGGAGCGCCGGCTCCGCCGTCTCCGGGACCGCGCCCGCACGCTCGACCCCCCGGCACTGGCCGACGACGTCGCCGACCTGCGGACCGCCGCCCGCGAGGGCGACGACCGAACGCGGACGCTTGCCGTCGAGGCGCTGTCGGCGCTCGCCCGCGCCGGAGCGGGAGACGGAGGCGAGGATGAGCAGCCCCCGACCCGGGAGGCGTCGGTACCGGAGCGGGCGACGACGGCGCTGGTCGACGCTCTCCCGTTCGCCGACGACGCGCTGGCGGCCGACGCCCTCCGGACGCTGCGGTACGTCGTCACGGAGCGACCCGACAGCGCGGTGGCCGACCGCCTCGACGCGCCGTTCGCGGCGGCGGTCGACGGCTGGGACCACGCCGCCCACCGGCGAGTCTGCGTGGACGCGGGAGTGCTCCTGCGGGCTGGCGTGGCGATGCCCGAGACGCGGGCGGCACTGTGGACGGCGCTGGAGGGCGGCCCGCCCGCGGTCCGGACGGACGCCAGTCTAGCGTACCTCCAAGTGGCGGCCACCCCTGGCGTGCTCGACGACCCGGCGGCGGTCGCCGCCGGACTGCACTCGGTGGCCGCCGGGCGAGAGCCGTTCCCGCCACAGGGGTCGGCGGCGCGGGCACTGGCCGACGGTCGTACCGTCGAGGAGGCCGCACGCCTGCTGTCGGAGGCGTGACCCGGCGGTCCGGGGCGACGCGACTCCCCATGCCGTCTGTCCGCTCGCTGGACACGATGGCGACAGAGGGATTAGTGGCGGTGCCGTCAGTGGGCGTATGAGTAACGCAGAGACAGTGACGTTCGAGATCGACGGGGACGGCGAGAGTGACAGCGTGACGGTGCCGGCGGGGCTGCTGGACGCCGTCGCGGAGGACGACCAGACTGGGCCGGAGGTGCTCGGGGACGTGGCGATGCTGTCGCTGGCGAACCGCGTCCACCACATCGTCCACCACGGCGAGGAGACCGACCCAGAGCTGGAGGCCATCGAGGCCGAGACGATGGACCTGTTCGAGGAGCGGTTCGGCGTCACCTTCGCCGAGGCGACCGGTCACAGTCACTGAGGACCGCACTCTCTCCCGCACAGAGCGCACAGCCGCCGCTACTCCTCGCCCGCGTCGTCAGTCCCCTCGGGGTCCGTCTCCTCGTCGCTCTCGGCGTCGACACTCGTCTCGAAGCGGTCGAGCCGGTCGATCACCTCCTCGACGCCGTCGGCGGGTGGCTCGTCCGGCAGGCCGTCGTCCCGGGTGTCGGCGTCACGGCGAGCCCGCTCGCGAGCCGCCTCGCTCACCTCGTACGACGCCAGGCGCTCGCCGACCTCGGCCATGCTGTCGCGCACGTCGTCCATCCGCCGACCCAGCCGCTCCAACTGCTCGGCCTGGGATTCGAGTGTGGACGCCTCGCCGGCCAGCGGGTGCTCCTCGCCGTCGCCGTCCTCTGGCACCTGGTCCGACCTCGCGGTCTCCCCGGCGTCGTCGCCGTCGTCGCCGTCGTCCATGTATTTCCGTGCGTGCCCGCCGACAAAACCGCTCCGGCTGGTCAGTCGCCCTCACGCTCGCCCTCGACGGTCCACGACAGCACCACGCCGCCGTCGAGTCGGTCGACGCCCTCCAGGGAGAGTCGCGAGAACTCGTCGGGGTCGACCACGCCCTCGCCGTCGGCCAGGGTGGGCGCCTCCCGGCCGCCGATCACCATCGGCCCGACGAACTGCGTCATCTCGTCCACCAGGTCGGCCCCGAACAGCGCGGCGATCACCTCGCCGCCGCCCTCCACCATCAGGTAGTCGACGTCGTGCTCGACGAGCCGGTCGAGCGCCCGCGCCAGGTCCACGCGCTCGGCGCCCGCCTCCACGAGCGTGACCCCCCGCTCGGCCAGGGCGTCCCGCCGGTCGGCCGGTGCCGCCGCGCTCACCAGCAGGTACGTCTCGGCGGCGTCGTCCACGATCTCGGCGTCGACCGGCGTGCGGGCGCGGGAGTCCGCGACGACGCGGGCGGGGTTTGGCGGGTCACCCCGCTGTGTTCGCTCCCGGCGGCGCTGCTCCGACTTGACCGTCAGGCCGGGGTCGTCCGAGAGCACCGTGCCGACGCCGACCAGCACCGCGTCCGACCGGGCGCGGATCCGGTCCACCCGCTCGAAGTCCTCCGGCCCCGAGATGGCGACCTGCTCGCGCTCGCGGGTGGAGAGTTTCCCGTCCGCGCTGGTCGCCGCGTTGACGTGGACGTGCATCGGGTCAGGGTGGGTGGTCGGGCGGGAAACCCGTTTCGAGGTGTGGGGAGATCGTACGGTGGATTCCAGTTCGTGCGTGTGGCGCTCGCTTGCTGTGACTACTGGAGAATGGAATCTACAAGCCCCTGCCCCGCTGTTCTCAGACGACGACGCGACTGATAAGGCCCAGAAAGCCCCCGCTCCGGTGCGGTCGCGCGCCTCGCTGCGCGCTTCGGTCGCTACGCTCCCTGCAGTGCTTGCTGCGTCGTGCTTCCCGCACCGGGACGGCCCCTTTCAGTCCCACCCGCCGCGACCGCCGCCTCGCACCTCCCCAGCCTCCTCGTTCGCTCCTTTCAGTCCCTCACTCGTCCCTCGCGCGAGACCGCTCCGTTTGGTCGCGCTCCGCGCGCCCTGCGGGCAGGTAGCGCCCGGTCGCCACACTGCGAGGTCGGTGAGCGGCAGCGAACCGACCGAGCGACATCCGCGACCGGGCGGGGAGGTGTGGGGATCGCTCGCCGTCCCTGGTGGACTCGAAGGGCGAGGCGTGCTCGACGGCTCTCGCGACACAAGCACCGCAGCGAAGCGAGGCGCGCAGCGAGTGAGAGCCGTCGAGCGCGCCGAGGGCTTCGTTCGTCACCCGCTCAGGATCGAGAGCACCCGATCTACAGAGCACCCCAATAGCTTCGTCCGCCTTCACACCACAGTCGAGAGCAGCAGGAAGCCAGCGTGCACCCGAGACGGTGCCCACGACCCGGGGTGAGAGCGGATCGCGTACGCTTTTGCCGCCGCACCACCGATCGACGGTATGGAGATCGACGACCACGCCGAGGAGCTCGCCTCCGACCTCGGCGTCGACAAGGCGGAGGTTCGTGCGGACCTGGAGAACCTGGTGTCGTACAGCGTCCCGGTGGAGGAGGCTAAACAGAGCCTCCGCCGGAAGTACGGCGACACCGACTCGGGCGGCGACGGCGCCACGCCAACGAGCGTCGACGTCGGCGAGATAACGACCGAGGACGGCAACGTCACCGTCACCGGCGTCGTCCTCACGGTCGGCACCCGCTCGATCCGCTACCAGGGTGACGACATCGTCATCCGCGAGGGCGAGATCGCCGACGCGACCGGCCGCGTGGACTACACCGCCTGGGACGACTTCGGCCTGGAGCCGGGCGACACCGTCACCGTTGGTAACGCTGGCGTCCGCGAGTGGGAGGGCCAGCCCGAGTTGAACCTCGGCGACAGCACGACCGTCACCCTGGCGAACGAGTCCGTCGAGGTGGACGCCCCGGTCGGCGGCGAACGGGACCTGATCGAGCTGGCGGCGGGCGACCGCGGCCGGACCGTCGAGGTGCGCGTGATCGAGGTCGGCCAGCGCACCATCGACGGCCGCGACGGCGAGACGGAGATACTGGACGGCGTCGTGGCCGACGGCACGGCACGACTGCCGCTGACGGACTGGGACCCTCACCCGGAGATCCGCGAGGGCGAGAGCGTCCGCATCGAGGACGCCTACGTCCGGGAGTTCCGCGGCGTTCCCGGGGTGAACGTCACGGAGTTCTCGACGGTAACCCCGCTCGACCGCGAGGTCGAGGTGGCCGAGGGCGCCCCGGAGATGTCGGTCGCCGAGGCGCTTGACACCGGCGGGGTGTACGACGTGGCGGTGACCGGAAACGTCGTCGCGGTTCGGGACGGCTCCGGGCTGATCGAGCGCTGTCCGGAGTGCAACCGCGTCATCCAGAACGACCAGTGTCGCACCCACGGCCGGGTCGACGGCGAGGACGACCTCCGGGTGAAGGCGGTGATCGACGACGGGACCGCGACGGTCACCGCCGTGCTGGACCGCGAGTTGACCGAGCAGGTGTACGGCGCCGACCTCGACGCGGCCCTGGAGGCGGCACGCGACGCGATGGACCGGTCGGTCGTCGCCGACGACATCCGCGAGGCGGTCGTCGGCCGCGAGGTGCGCGTGCGGGGCCACCTCTCGATCGACGAGTACGGCGCCAACCTCGACGCCAGCGAGTTCAGCGAGACGGGTGACGACCCCGCCGACCGGGCGCGGGCGCTGCTCGACGCCGTGGAGGTGGACGCATGAGCGCCCAGGACACCGCCGAGGAGGACGGGGACGACGGCCCCGGTCGCCGGGAGGTCGCCCACCGCGTGTTCGCCGCCGAGTACGACGACGCCACCCGCTCGTACCAGGAGGGCGACGAGGAGCGCGCCCCGACCTACGTGGTCACGCCGTCGGGCGCGAAGGCCAACCGGCTCTTTCTGGTGGGGGTTCTGACCGAGGTCGAGCAGGTGAACGACCAGATGCTCCGGGCGCGGGTGGTCGACCCCACCGGAGCGTTCGTCGTGTACGCCGGCCAGTACCAGCCCGACGCCCGGGCGACGTTCGACCGCGCGGGGCCACCCGAGTTCGTCGCCGTCACGGGCAAGGCCCGCACGTTCCAGCCGGAGGACGGCGACCGGGTGTTCTCCTCTGTGCGCCCCGAGAGCGTCAGCGTCGTCGACGCCGACACCCGCGACCGCTGGGCCGTCGAGACCGCCCGCGCCACGCTGGGTCGCGTCGGCGAGATGGCCGCCGCCCTGCAGTCGGGCGACCACGGCGACCCCACCGAGGGCGTCGCGCTCGCGCTGGAGCACTACGGCACGACGCCCGGCTACCTGGCCGCGCTGCGCGAACTGGCGACCGACGCCGCCGGCGTCGTCGCCGGCGATCGCGACGAGGTGGCCGAGTTCACCGCCGACCCCGACGACGACCGGCCCGCCGACCTCGACGCCCTCGCCGCCCTCCTCGACGCCGTCGGCGACGGGCGCGAGGCGGCGACGACTCACGACGCCGGGGGCGGGGGCGACGGAGCAGGGACCGGCACCACCACGTCTGGCGACGACCTCGACACCGACACGAGTACCGCCGCTGGCGGCGACGAGACCGGGGCGGACGACACCACCGACGTGGGTGCGAGCGCCGACACGGGAGCGTCGGAGTCGGAGGCCGGAGCCGGCGGCGTCGGCGGCGAGGAGATCGAGGAGATCGACGCCGGCGGCGAGGTGGAGTCGTTCGACGCCGACGACGACGAGGGCTTCGAGGTGAGCGGCGACGTGGGCGAGACGAGCACCGGCGGCGACGACGACCTCGGTGACTTCGACGCCGGCGACGACCTCGGCGACTTCGACGCCGACGAGAGCACCGACGACGGCGACTTCGACGCCGACGCGGACGGCGTGGGCGACTTCGAGCCGGACGAGGTCGGCGACGACGCCGACGCACCCGCCGCGGGCGACGACGACCTGTACGAGATGGACGACGACGAGCGCGAGCGCATCGAGTCGGAGTACGGCACGGAGTTCTCGACCGGCACCGAGGTCGACGCTCCCGGCGAGGCCGACATCGACACCCCCACGCCCGAGGAGACGGAGGCGTCGGAGGGCGAGACGGGCGAGCCACTCGAGGACGACGCCGAGGCCGACGACGCCGACGACGAGTCGGAGAGCGACGAGGCCGAGGCCGAACCCGACGCCACGGAGGCCGGAGACGACGCCGAACCCGGCGAAATCGAAGACGAACCAGAGGAGCCGGAGGCCGACGAGGGCGAGGCCGAGGCCGAGGCGACCGACGGCGCCGACGAGGCGGAGGCCGGGGCCAAGCAAGAACAGGCCGAACCCGGAGCGGACGACGAGGAGGCAGAGCCCGAACCCGCGGACGACGCCGAGGAGCAAGAGGCCGAGGACGCCGACGTGGACGCGGTGCTGATGGAGCAGATGCGAGAGTTGGACGACGGCGACGGGGCAGACCGCGAGGCGCTGGTGGAGGCGGTGGTCGACGCGACCGGCGCCGACGCCGCCGCCGTCGATGACGCCATTCAGGACGCCCTGATGAGCGGGCAGTGCTACGAGCCGGGCGAGGACCGCCTGAAGCCCATCTGACGTGGCACGGGACCACCCGAGCGACGAGCGCGGTGACGGCGACCCTGCCGACCCCGCCCCGGACGGAGCGACGGAGGACCGCCAGACGCGGCTGCGCGACGCCGTTCCCGCCGGGGGGCCGACGGTGGAGCCGCTACCCGACCGCCCGCTGGCGGTGGTCGAGACCGGCACCGAGCGGGTGCTCGCGCTCGCGGACTACCACGCCGGCCTGGAGGCAGCCCTGCGCGCCGAGGAGGGGGTCGGCGCCGAGTCCCGCGCGGAGGAGCGCCGCGAGACGGTGCTGTCGGCGGTCGCGGAGACCGACCCGGACCGTCTGCTCGTGCTTGGTGACTTCATGCACTCCATCGGCGGGCCGGGCGGCGCCGAGCGCGGGGAGATCGAGGTGCTGCTGGAGTCGCTGTCGGTGCCCGTGACCGTGGTCCGCGGGAACCACGACGGCGCCATCGACGACTGGATCGCCGGCGCGACGGTGACCGACGCCCGCGGGGTGCGGATCGGCGCCGTCGGGTTCGCCCACGGCCACACCTGGCCCGCGCCGGAGGTGGTCACCGCCGACGCCGTCTGCGTGGGCCACGAACACCCCTGCGTGCGGCTGACCGACGACGTGGGCGGCAGTCGCGTCGAGCGAGTGTGGCTCCGGGGCCACCTCGACCGAACGCCGTTCGCGGAGCACGGGTACGACTGGCCCGACGCGAGCGAGGCGGGCGAGGGGGACGGTGACGCCGCCCCGCCAGGCGCCCGACCGTCGCTGGTCGTGTTCCCCGCGTTCAACGACCTCTCGGGCGGGACACGGGTCAACGTCGAGCGGGAGTTCCTCTGCCCGTTCTTCCCCGCCGCCCTCGCTGACGTGGAGGCGTACCTGCTCGACGGCACGAGACTCGGCCCCTACGACCGGGTGTGAGTCGGGACCGCGACGGGCGCCGACGACCGCCGAAGCTAAGTCCGGCTCCGGTGATAGGTCGGACATGGCCGACGAGGACGACCCGAGCGAGGGGCCGGCAGACCACCAGGACAAGTCGGGCCACGAGCGCCAAGCCGACACCGGACGGGCGGACGAGGGGCGGGAGCCGTCGTTCCGTGCAGTGTGTCCCGACTGCGAGTTCGATGTCGAGACGGAGGACTTCGACGAGTCGGCCCGCCACGTCAGCAAGCACCACCAGCACACGGGCCACCGGATGGAGTGGGAGCGGGCGGCGTTCGGGAGCGGCGTGCGCCCGGAGACCGCCTGGGAGTTGACCTGCGGGACCTGCGGGGAGACCTGGACGTTCGGCACCGAGCGGGAGGCCCTGGCGTACAAGCAGGAACACGCCACCTACACCGACCACGCGATCGAGGGGGCACCAACCCACCAGGGCCTGGAGACGGTCTCGGACGAGACGCTGGTCGACCTCATCGCCGAACTGGGCGAGGAGTTCGACGGCGGCGTCCCCGAACCGCTGCTGTACGCCCACGCCGGGGCGGCGAGTCGCGAGGAGGTCCGGCACACCCTCCAGCGGCTCAAGCGCCAGGGCACCGTCTTCGAGCCCTCGCCGCACCGCCTGGAGACGGTCTGACGCGGGGCGGGCGGCTCAGTCCTCGACGTGCTTGCCGCCGTCCCACGCCTCGTTCGCGTACTGGGCGCCCATCTCCTGGGCGGGCGTCTCCAGGTCGGTCGCCATCGTGTCGTTCCAGCGGTTGAGGAAGCCGTACAGGCTGATCGCCGCAAGCAACTCGACGATCTCGTCGTCGGTCCAGTGCTCGCGCAGCGCCGCCATGACCTCCTCGTCCACCTCGTTTGGCACCTGGCCGGCGGCCATCGCGAAGTCCAGCGCGACCACCTCGCGCTCGGAGTAGTGCTCGCTGTCGCGGTACGTCCAGAGGTCGTCGAGTTTCGCCTCGCTCGCGCCGTGGATCTCGGCAGCGATGAGCGAGTGGGCCTCGCAGTACTGGCAGCCAGCGGAGTGACTGGCGACGTGGGCCGCCAGCCGCTTGAATCCCGGGTCCACGTCGCTCGCCTCGTTCATCACCGCCTCGGTCAGCGCCTCGAACCCGGCGACGATCTCGGGCTTGCGCTGCATCGTCAGCAGACTGTTGGGCACGAACCCGAGGATCTCCTCGAACGTCTCGAAGTCCTCCTGCAGGTCGGGCGTCTCGTCGGCCGGGAGTGGCTCCATGTGGGCCATGCCCGTCCGCTGGACGCCGAGTGGCAAAGAGGTGGCGCGTTCGACCGGCGCGACCGGCCCGTCGGTCGCTGACGTGGGAACCGGGGCGCTCTTGCCCGGGCGGCACCTGTGCGAGGCATGGACCGGCGAACGCTGCTGCGGACGGTCGCCGCGGGCGGCGCGGGCGCCACCGCCGGGTGTCTCGGCGTCCTGGGCGGGGGCGGCGACGGGGCGCCGAACGTCGTCCTCTCGAAACCGAATCTGGACGTGACCGTAGAGCAGCACCGCGGTCACCGCTACCAGGTCTGGGGCGAGCGCCTGCCGGACGTGTCGCTGCCGGCGGCGCTGTCCGGCGAATCCGTCGCGCTCCGTGGGATCGACGGACCGGCGCTTCTGACCTACCACTTCACGAACTGCCGTGACGCGTGTCCGCTACTGGTGGCCGCGCTCGCCTCGGTCGAGGCCCACGCCGTCGAGAACGGTTACGCTGACCGGGTCACCTTCGCGCCGATCACCTTCGACCCCGCCCGCGACGACGTCGCCGCCCTGCGGACCTATGCCGACCGGATGGACGTCCGCCGACCAGACCGGTGGTACTGGCTCCGTCCCGAGAGCGAGGCCCGCGCCCGCGCGGCGATCGACGACGAACTCGGGATCAGTTACCGGCGCCGCGAGCGCGAGGACGGGGACGGCTACCTGTTCGTTCACCCCGGCGTGGTCACGCTCGTGAACGGCGACGGCTACGTCGAGCGGGCGTACGCCGGCGGCGTCCGCAGTCCACCCCCCGTCGAGACGATGGTCGACGACCTCGCGACCCTCCGTTCGGCCTGACCCGGGACGCCCGCGACGGCTCTGACGGTCGTTACTACTTTTGCACATGGTTCCGACACGTTACTTTCGATGACCACCACCCGCGGCCGGGAGGGGCGCCGATGAGTTGGGTCACGGCCGCGCACGTGGCACTGCTGGCCGTCTCGTCGACGACGACGGCGGCGGTGGCGGTGTACGCCTGGCACAACCGCTCCGAGCACGGGGCGCGGGCGTTTCTGGGGCTGATGGTGTCGTTCACGCTGTACTCGGCGGGGCACCTGGTGGGACTGCTGACGCTCGATCCGGTGTTGCGGCTGTTCTGGGACGGCGTGAAGTGGACGGGGACGGCGGCGGTGCCGGTGTTCTGGGCGCTGTTCGTGGCCGAGTACACCGGCCACGACGGGTTCGTCGACCGGACCGGTCTCGCGCTGCTGTCGGTCCTGCCCGCCGTGACCGTGGTGCTGACGTGGACGAACTCGCTGCACGGCCTGATGTGGAAGCGCCGCGAGGCCGAGGTGGTCGAGGGACTGGCCATCCTCGTCGACTCGCTGGGGCCGTGGGTGTACGTGTTCGCGGTGTTCACCTACGTCGTCGTCGGGGTGAGTTGCCTGCTGTTGGTGCGGCTCGTGTACGTCTCGGACTACCTGTACACCAGCCAGGCGGTGCTCCTGGTCGTGGGGATCACGCTCCCGGCGGTCGCGAGCGGTCTCACCCTCGTCGACGTGACACGCCTGGGCGACGTGACGCTGAACGTCACGCCGTACGCCTTCATCGTCACCGGCCCCGCCTTCGGCTACGCCCTCTTCCGGCACCGCCTGTTCGACCTGGTGCCGGCCGCCCGACAGCTCGGCCGCAGCGCCGCCATCCGCGACCTCGACGACGGCGTCCTCATCCTCGACGCCGAGCGCCGGGTCATCTACTGCAACGCCGCCGCCGCCGCGATCGTCGACGCCGACCGCAGCGAGGTCGTCGGCGCCGCCGCCCCCGACCTCGTCGACGAGTCCGCCCTCGATCTGGACGCCGACGACGCCCTCGCGGAACTCGACCGCGAGGACGGCGTCTACGAGGTGCGCTCCTCGCCGATCCACGGGCGGCGCGACGAACTGATCGGCCACACGCTGATCGTCCGGAAGATCACCGAGCGCAAGCGCCGCGAGCGGGAACTCGCCAGACAGCGTGACGAACTCGTCCGCCTGGAGGACCTCAACGCGCTGATCCGCGGCGTGAACCGGGCGCTCGTCTCGGCGACCACCCGCGCGGAGATCGAGACGGCGCTGTGCGAGCGACTCACCGAGCGCGACCTGTACGACGCCGCCTGCGTGGCCGACGCCCCCACCTGGAACGGCGACGCCGACCGCTGGACGCTCGCGACCGACGGCGCCACCATCGAGGAACTGCCCGCGCCCGGCGACGGGACCGAGGGCCCCACCAGTGACCTCCCCGACGGCGTCGACCTCGACGGGGGACCGGCGGTGGTCGAGGACCGCCACTGGACCGTCGTCCCGCTGGTGTACGGCCGGACGGTGTACGGTGCGCTCGGACTCCGGTCGCGCTCGGACCGGACGCTGCCGGAGCGCGAGCGGTCGGTGCTCGCCGAGTTGGGCGAACTCGTCGGCCAGGCGATCGACGCCGTCGAGGCACGCCGACTGCTGGCCGCCGAGTCCGTCGTGGAGGTCGAACTGCGCTGCTCGGAGGACGCGCCGCTCGTCCACGCCGCCGCCGACGGCCGACTCAGGGTGACCGGCCTCGTCCCGGACGCCGGCGACGGCCACCTCGCGTACGTCGCCGTCGAGGACACCTCGCCGGAGACGGTCGCGGCGCGACTCGCCGACGCCGCCGAGACCGACGCCCGCGTCGTCCGCGGCGACGCCGACGGCGGACTCGTCGAGTGGACCGTGCCGGACGGGACCGTCCTCGGGACCCTCGTCGCCCGCGGCGCGAACCTGCTCGGGGCGACCGTCGAGGACGGCGTCGCGAGCGTCACCGCCGAGGTGGCCTCCGACGCCGACGTGCGGGCGCTCCTCGAGCGCGTGCAGGCGGCGGTGCCGGAGACGCGACTGGCGTCGGTGACCGAGCGCGACCGGCCCGTCGAGCGGGCGGACTCGGTGCCCGAGGCGACGATCGAGGACCTCACCGACCGCCAGCAGGAGGCCCTGGAGGCGGCGTACCGCGCCGGCTACTACGACTGGCCCCGGGACTCCACCGCCGAGGACGTCGCCGAGACGCTGGACATCGCGGCGCCGACGCTGCACGCACACCTCCGGAAGGCCGAGGGATCCGTGCTGGCGGACCTGTTCGACGAGACGCGCTCGCGGGGAGAGTGACCGCCTCAGGCGTCGTTCACGAGGACCTCCAGTTCCAGCCCCATGTGGTCCGAGAGGTACGGTTCCGTGTCACAACTGGTCCAGCCCGGCAGACAGTCGACCGTGTCGGTGCCACAGGTCTCCGTGCGCCGCCACTCGGGACCGTCACCGACGACGTCGGAGGGGGTCCGGGGGAACAGTTTCCGCCTGACCCGCTTGATGTCGACGCGGAGGTCGTGGGCAGCCGTCGGCGACTCCACGAACACGTAGTCCAGACGGGCGTTCGCGTCGATGCGGATACCGTCGTCGGTGCGGCCGTCGACGCCGTCGACGTACGGGTCACAGACACAGCCCTCGTCGTAGTCCGCACAGTACCACGGCCAGTCCGGCGTTGACGACCCCCGCCAGTACTCGTGGTCGGCGAACCAGCTCGTCCTGGCGACCTGCCCCCCGCGGGTGAGCCAGACGTCCTGCAGTCCGAGGCGGTCGTCCAGCCGCCTGACGACCTCGTCGTAGCCGGCACGGTTCCCGAGGACGTTGAAGTCACCGCCGACGATGGTGACGTTCTCGTCCTTCGAGTGTGTCTCGACCGCCGTGATCAGTTCCTCGACCTGGTTCAGTCGAATCCCCCGGTACTTCTCGTCGTCCCACTTGTGGTTCAGGTGGGTGACGAACAGGTCGACGTTGCCCGGACCGAGGTCGATCTCGGTGTGGTGCCACCCCTTCCGGACGAGTGAGTCGAGGCCGGCCGTCGACCCGAACCGGTCGTAGAACCCGAAGTCGTCCCCGACGTAGGCGGGCGTCGGTCCGTCGTCGTTGTCCAGCAGGACCGTCAGCAGCCCGTTGTTGTCAGGCGCGTCGTCGTCGTTACCCGGCGGCGACCCCGCCCAGACGACGTCGCCCGTCTCTCCCAGCAGGGTCTCGATCTGCCGGCGGAACCACACCTCGTTCAGCCCGACGACGTCGTACTCCTTCGCCCGCAGCATCCGTCCGATCTCCCGCTGTCGCTGGTCGATGTCGCCGTACTGGGTGGGGAAGCCGGCGACCTCGAACAGCGCGGCGTTGAGAAACAGCAGCGTGAACACGTCACCGCTCTCGTAGCGGTCGGTGAGGGCCCTGAGCGATGCCGGGTCGCGGTCCGACGCGAACCGGTGGAGTTCGAACAGTCCCTTGTCCTCCCGGTGGGCCATTCCCGCGTCCCGGGCGTGCCGTGACACCGTGCGCCGACGCCGGCGGTCGAGTGCCGACCCTGAGCGGTCGTCCCAGGGGGTCCCGTCGACGGGCGTGTAGAAGTCGAGTCGACGGGGTGGATCGCCCCCGTCGCGGAACTCCGGCGGCCGGTGGCCGCCGAGTCGCTTCGCCGGGCGCTCCGGGTCCAACTGTCGGCCGAGACACCTGACCGAGACGCCGTCGTCGTCCGCACAGTCGTCGATACCCCGCCGGTCCGGTGCGCCCGAGGGGGTCCGCGACCCGCCAGACCGGTCGCCCGGCGCCCCCTCGACGGCCGTCGCGCCGACCAGTGCCCCCGGAACCGACCGCAACAGGTCGCGTCGCTTCACGGTCGCCACCCCCACACGACCGACGCCTCGCGGGCGCGGTCCCCGATGTCGTCGCCGTTCGTCGCCGCTGCCATACCGGGATCGTGCGTTCGGTCCCCCGTCACGGTACGCGCTAACTCTGTAGTGTCGCCACGAACCGACCGACGAGAACTGGAGTCGCTCTCGCCGTCGAGGCGTGCGGAGCCGGGTCGCCCGACCGAAGCCGTCAGTCCGCGGGACTGGTCAGCAACTCGAAGCCGATCCCGTCGTGGTCGGAGAGCGTCTCGCCGTCGACCCGGAACTCGACGCTCCGCATCCGGCTCACGTCGAGGTGCAGGTCGTGGCGCTGCCGGGGCCGCTCCACGAAGACGTAGTCGAGCCAGCTCCCGCGGTAGTACGCGTTCTCGTTCCGGTTCTCCGGGGCGAACGACTCGCAGGTGTAGCCGTCGGACTCCGGTGCGCAGCCGGCGTTCGGCCCGCCGTGGGTGAGCCAGGCGTTCTGCATCCCGACCGAGCGCATCTCGTGCATGAAAAGCGGGTAGTACTCGCCCTGCTCGACGCCCGAGCCGCCCTCGAACTGTCCGCCGCTGCCGTTCGAGTGGACGTTGAAGTCACCCATCAGCACGATCGGGCGGTGGTTGTTCGGCCCGGACTGGAACGCCTCGATCAGCGTCGTGAGTTCATCGAGTTGGTCGAGCTTGGCGTCCTGTTTCGCGTCCTCGCCGCTGTTGTCGCCTGGCAGTCCCGACCCGGCGCCCTGGAAGTGGGTCACCCACAGCTCGAACGCGGGGGTCCCGGAGAGCTCCGGAACGTGGACGGGGACGTGCTGGTACCCCTCGATGTTGAGCGAGTCGCCGCCGACGGGACCGGTCGCCTCGAACCTGTCGCTGGTGCTCTCGCCCAGCCTGCGCCTGACACGGGACTCGCTCGCGTGTCCCTCCCCCAGCAACACCCCCAGATCGTACAGCGTGGAGAACCCGTACTTCCGGTCGGTGCTGTCGTACCGCTGTCGGTACGACTCCTCCATGTCCTCGAGCAGGAAGTCGTCGTACACCTCACAGAGCCCGACCACATCGTAGCCGGCGTCGGCGAACGCTCGACCGAAGAGCTTCGCCGTCTGCTCGGCCCCCGTCTCACCGGGGGCGTTGAACGGGAGCTTCGCGTTCTGCCAGAGCACGCGGTGCCGGACCCCCTGTCGGTGGCGGTCGACGACGTTTCGCAGCGAGCGGTGGTCCTCGCCGCCCGCAGAAAAGCGGTGACTCTCGACGATCCCCTTGTCGGTGTACCCCTCCGGGATCGAGTCGTTGTCCGCGGTGCGGTTGACCATCCCGAGGTCGTAGGCGTTGCGATGGGAGAACAGCAGGTGGTAGCGGTACATCGCCTTTTTCACCTCTCTTCTCGCCGCTTGATCGCCGGCGTAGCGATTGTCCCCAGTGTAGTTGCTGTCTGCTCGCTGTCCCGTGTAGTTGTAGCTCTTCTTGAACGGCCCCGTCTTTCCCGTTCTGGGCGAGGGTGCGTCGAGGTACCGGACCCCGTCGTAGGTGACCAGTCCGTCCAGTTTCCTGAGCTTGACCGGCCCACCGCTCACGACCAGACTGTCCGGCGGGGTCGGGTAGCCGTCCGCGTCGGGGCCGACGGCAACCGTCGAGTACGTCAGGTCGGCGGGGTCGTACAGGTCCGGGCGGTGGGCGGCGAAGGGCGGCCCGTTGCCCCGCAGCAGCTCCGCCGGCTTCTCGTCGTCCATCGACGCCGCGATCGCCCGCAGCGAGGTGCGGTCGTAGTCGTGCCGGCTCTCCGTGTCGGACTGCCGGACGGACCGACCGCGGTCGGGGGCGGTCGTCCCGTCCTCGTCGCCGGCATCCCCGCCGGTCGTCACGAGGAGCGCTCCGGGGACCGACCGCAACAGGTCGCGTCGCCTCACGGGCACCACCTCCGAACGACCGGCGGCTCGCGGTCGCGACCCGCTCTGTCCGTCGTCGCTCGCATGCCGGAGCGGTGCGCTCGACTCCCCATCACGGCCGACGCTAACTGTGTAGTGACCCGATCTGCTCCCGGGAGCCCCCGGCGGCACGGGACGGGGCGATCGGGGCGCCCGCCGTCGATCGTAGGCGCTCGCTACACAGTTAGCGTCGGCTTATACCGTGTGAGAGCGGCGTGTGTGGAGCAGCGATGCCATCGGACATCCTGCTGCGCGAGGAACGAATACGGGTCGTCGGCGGCGACGGTCAGGAGCGAGTCGACGGCACCGAGCGGGGCGACCTGGAGATCGCCGCCGGGGAGAACGACCGCCCGAGCATCAGGCTGAACGCCGACTGGGCGAACCTCGTCCTCGGCGGCGGCGACGGGAAGTCCCCCGAGGGCGACCTGAAGATCCGGGACAGCAACGACAGGAACCGGATCGTCGCCACCGCCGAGAACAACAACGACCGGAGCGACGACACGCGGGTGTGGGTCGACGGGCAGAACGCCAGGATGGAGGTCGGGTCCGGGGACGCGAACGGATCGATAGCACTCGGTGACGGCGAGGACCGTCCGGCCGTGGAGATAGCCGCCAGTGCCGACGACCTCACGGAGAACGAGACGCGGGACGGGTCGGCGATCCGCTCGAGGGTGGCGATCGACGGGCAGGACCCGGGGATAGAGATACGCGACACTCCAAGGGGACCGGGGGACCGGGGCGCACGAACCGGGGTCGGAGCCGGCGCGATCAGCCTGCACGGCGGCCTGCGCCGGGGCGGCCGGGAGACCGTCCTCACGGGGGACGGTATCGAGGTGAGCCGGTGGGGGGCCGGTGACGGGGAGTTCCAGGCGAAGATCGCGGGCGGAGAGGCGACGCTGGGCGGTGACGGTGACGGTGGCATCCTGAAGCTCAGGGGCGACGACGGGACCACGGCGGGAGAGCTCACGGGCGGTAACCTCTCGCTGGGCATGAGCGGGGGCGGCGCGTACATCCACATGCGGCCCGAGTACGATTACCAGGCGCAGCAGGAGGAGGTGGGGGTGTTCGACGGGGTGGAGTACCTGATACACACCACCGACGAGAGCAAGACCCTCCGGTTCCTGGCGGCCAAGGAGGGCCGTGGCGGGGGACCGCTGCTCGAACTCGACGCGAACGAGGAGACCGTCAGGGTGCGAGTCGACGGCGAGCTGAAGAGTGTACAGGAGTTGTTCGGGGACTGAGAACAGATGAGCCCTCCGTCCAGTCCGGACACGTCGGGGCGGGGCCGCCGGACCGGCGAGAACCGCGGCGAGGCTCGACGGGGCGTGTCTCCCGTCGGTGATCGCTCGCGGGGCGCCGTCGCGAGCGTCGTCGTGCTCGTCACCACGGTGGCGCTGGTCGGTCTCACGGTGTCTGTCGGGGTCGCGGGTGCCGGAGTGACGGGAGAGACGAGTGTCCCACCGACGAGCCTCGCCGCCGGGGGCGGTACCACGCAGCCGACCGCGACGTGTTCGGTCTCCGAGACGACGGTCGCCCCCGGCGAGTCGGTGACGCTCGACGCCACGGGATCGACGGAGGCCACCGCCTACCGGTTCGACAGGGTGGGCGACGGGAGTTTCGGGGAGTACCTCGACCGGCCGGTGCTCGACGTCACCTACGACGAGCCCGGCACCTACGAGCCGCAGGTGCAGGTGCGGTCGGGCGACGGGGCGACCGACACGGCGAGTTGTGGGACGGTGACCGTCGAGAGCGACAACGAGCCGCCGACGGCCCGCCTGGAGATCGGCGTGACCACCGTCGCGCCCGGCGAGACACTCCAGTTCGGGTCGACCTCGACCGACCCCGACGGCGAGGTCGTCGCCCAGGTGTGGCGCGTCGACGGCGAGCGAGTCGGTGAGGGGTTCCGGTTCAGCTACACCTTCGAGGAGCCCGGCGACCACCTCGTCGAACTCACCGTCACCGACGACGACGGCGCGACCGACACCGACAGCGTGACGATCACCGTCGAGTCCGACAACGAGCCGCCGACGGTCGAGGTCGGCTACTCGCCCGCCGAGCCCGCGCCCGACGAGGCGGTCGGCTTCGAGGCGAGCGCGAGCGACCCAGACGGCGAGGTCACCGCCTACGAGTGGCGCGTCGACGGCGAGGTCGTCGGGGACGGACCTACCCTGGAGTACGCCTTCCCAGGTCCCGGCGAGTACACCGTCGCCGTCGCCGTCACCGACGACGCTGGCGCCACCGCGACGGCGGACCGGACCGTCACCGTCGAGTCAGAGGAGACCACTACGCCCACCGGCGACGTTCGGGTGACGGCGAGCTGGCGCTACGCGCCGACCGAACCGGCCGCCGGTGACTGGGTCAGCCTGTTCGCGGACGGGCCGACGGACCCGCGGGTCACCTACCGGTGGACGATCGAGGGCGAGAGGACGGCGACCGGGTACTCCGTGGGGTACCGGTTCCCCGGCCCCGGCGAGTACACGGTCACGCTCGCGGCGACCGGCCCGGGCGGGGAGACGGCGACGGAGGCAAAGACCATCACCGTCGGGGCGGCCCAGAGCGGGACCGGCGGTGAGGAGCGGCCGTTCCGGGCGATACCGTCGGACCCGAGACCCGGACAGCCGGTGACGTTCGTCGCCGACGGCGTCGGCGCGGCGGGCGAGTACCGCTGGGACCTCGACGGCGACGGCGAGACCGACGAGCGCGGCCGGGTGGTCACGTACGTCTTCCCGGCGGACACGCGGGTGACGGTGACACTCGAGGCCGTCACCGAAGACGGGCGAACGACCACCGGGTCGACGACGGTCTCGACCGAGGGGAGAGAGCCGGTCGCGCGGTCCGAGCGCGGGAGGTCCTCGATAGTGGCCTCGCCGGCCAGCCCGCAGCCGGGCGACACGGTGACGTTCGTCGCCACCCCGGACGTGCCCGAGGAGGAGGTCGAGGAGTACCGCTGGGACCTCGACGGCGACGGCGAGACCGACGAGCGCGGCCGGGTGGTCAGGTACGCCTTCCCCGAGGACGGTCGCGTCTCGGTGAGCCTGACCGTCGTCGGAGACGACGGCGACACCACCACGACCCGGCGGGACGTCGCCGTCGGCAACGCGACGCTGCCCGACCCGACGACCTCCGACGGCGGCGAGGGCGGCGACGGCAGCGGCGACAAGGGCGACGGCGACGACGGCGACGACGGCGGCGAGGGCGGCGACGGCGAGGGCGGTGACGGCGGCGAGGGCGACGAGACGACGCCGGATTCGGACGGCGGTGGCGGGCCCGGACTGGGCGTCGTGGCCGCCCTGGTCGCGCTGCTGGCCGTCGTCACGCTGCTGGCACGGAGGGCCGAGCGATGACCGGGGAGGAGCGCGGTGACGACACGACGGAGCCGTCGCTGCTGCGCCGGGTCTTCCTGAAACTCGGCGTCGCCGGCGCCGGATCGGGGCTGCTCGACCGGACGACGGGCGCCCGGCGGCCGGCCCGTGGCGGTGACGGCGACACCGGGGTCGGGCGCGGGGAGGGAGGCGAGTCGGAGACGCCGGCGCCGAGAGACGTTCTCCGGGCCGGGTTCCTGCCGCCGAGGGCCGAGGTGCTCTCGGCCCGGGGCCTGGACTCGGCGGCGTCGTTCGCGCTGTCGTCGGTGGCGGCCGACCACGCGGTCGATCGGCGGCCGCTGTCGGTGCGGGAACTGGTGACGCCACAGACTCCCCGGTCGACGACCGACGCCTCGACGTACAGGGAGCTCCCGACCCTCGGGGACGGACGGGTCGCGGAGGTGTTCGAGTGGATCGGGGCCGGACTGGGGGACCCGATCGAGTGGGGCAACTGGTTGCAGGACCCCGAGCACATGACGGAGGCGGCGGTCGTCGGGACCGAGTTGAGCTCACACGAGGACGGCACCGTCGTCAGGCGACAGCGCGAGCAGCGGCGCGCACTGATCGGGACCGTCGCACGGACGGTGACGGGCCAGGGACCGGGGACGTTCCGGGGGATGGGGTCGGGACACTCCCACTCCGAGGCGGCCGTGCCCGAGTACGGGTTCAACGACCTCAAGGACGTCACGGGGGCGCTCCCGCAGCCGGACGCGTGGATCAGGGACAGCCCACCGGCGTCGGCCTACGACGACCGGAGCGGGTCGATCGACACCGACCACCTGGTCCGGGTCGGGGCCGGGACGGTGCTGAAGACGCTCAACCGCGCGGTGCTCCCGCCGAAGGGCCTGGCGCTGCCGAACATGGGCTCGTGGGACGGCCAGACCCTCGCGGGGGCGGTCAACACCGCGACGCACGGCACCGGGGTCGAGTTGGGGTCGCTCGCGGACCTCGTCCGGTCGGTCGAGATACTCGTCGTCCCCCGGTCGCCCACGGCGGACGAACCGCTGGTCCGGATGCTCCGGGTCGAACCGGAGGACGGGATCACCGACCCCGTCGCGTTCGCACGGGCAGCCCACCGTCACGACACGACGCTGATCCAGGACGACGACCTGTTTCACTCCGTCGTCGTCGGCTACGGGAGCGTCGGGATCGTCTACGCCTACACGATCGAGTGCCGGGACGCCTTCTGGCTGCGCGAGCGGAACTACACACCCGGGTGGAGCGAGGTCGACCCGGTGGCCGTCGCCAGGGAAAACCGTCACGCGAAGGTCAACATCGACCTCGCGGCGGGGAGTCAGAACCCACAGAGCTGGGTGCGGACGTGGAACCCCGTCCCCGCCCGCCCCGGTGACCCGCCGGAGCGCAACGACGACCTCGATCCCGTCGGCGAGTTCCTCGAGAACTTCCAGCGGCTAGCAGAGGAGGCGGCCGAGGGCGCGGGCCTCGATCTCGAGTCCGATCCCCCGGGGGCGCTCACGCAACTGCCCGTCGACCGGAGTGACGAGTTGGGGATCGACCCGTTCGACAACAGCAAGTCCTCGGCGTCGTACATCGCGCTCCGGCGGCGCAGGGCCCGTCACCCCGACGAGCCCGACAGACCGCCGGAGCAGCCGCCGGACGTCATCTCGACGGAGGTGGTCGTCCCGGTCGCCGAGGCCGAGGCCGCGGCCCAGGCGGTCATCGACCACGTCCACCGGCACGGCCGGTGGTTCCCCCTCCCGCTGAGCATCCGGTTCGCGAAGGGAAGTGACCACTACCTCTCGCCCACGTACGGCCTGGACGACGGCGCCGCCATCCTCGAGTTCCTGATCCCCGTCCTGGCGGGGCTCAGAAAGCCAAGCGACGACGGCGCGAGAGTCGCCAGGGCCACCCTGCGGGCCACCGGCAACGAGCACCTCACCGAGATCGCGCCGGCCAAGCGCGAGATGGAGGCCGTCGAGGACATCCTCGTCAGTCAGTTCGACGGTCGGCCACACCTCGGCAAGCACAACACCGTCGACACGGACGCGACCAGACCGTACATGCAGCCCGGGAACATGTACCCGGAGTACGACACCTGGCTCGCCGCGCACCGCCACCTGAACCGGTACGGCACCTTCGACGGTAAGTTCACCGACAACAAGGTGCGGTGAGCGGGGTCGTCACCCTCGCGCCCGTCTGACCCGGGGGGTTTTTTAGGAGCCGCGTGACGTTCACCCAGCCATGAAGATCGAGGTGGAGATCCCCGAGAAGTACGCCGACAAACTCGAGGAGATTGAGGCGGTCGAGCCGACGATCCAGGAGCAGATCGAGGTGGAGGTGCTCCCGCAGGTGCTCCGGCTGATAAACGACGCCCACCGGCAACTGCAGCAGCGAGAGGGGCAGGCGCGGCTGGTCGACCCGGACGAGCCGGAGGACTGACCGTCAGGCGTACCGGAGCGCCGGCGTCGTCTCGGCCACCAGGTCCGCGACGCCGGCGAACGCGTCGGGTGAGAGGTGGCCGTCGGGACCGACGAGCGCCCGGTCGCCGTCGGCCTCACAGCCGTGGACGGCGACGGCGAGGACGACGCTGTCGGCGACGACGCGGGTGAGGTGGACGCCGACGACACGCTCTGGGTCGCCGGCGACCAGGCCGGCGTAGCTCTCGACGGTGGTCTCCCGGCCGAGACAGCGGGTGGCGCGGTCCCCGACCCGCGTCGGTGGCCGCGCCCAGTCGACGCCGCCGTCGACGTCGACACGGTCGAGCAGGCGACCGCCGGCCTCGCCGTCGAGCACCTGGGAGAGAGAGCGCCGGGCGAGGGGGTTCAGCGAGCGGCCGCGCACCGACGCCCGCGGGGTGCTCGCCACGCCGAGGACCGGCTCGGCGGCGTGGGGTGCGGTCGTCTCGTAGACGGCGACCGGGCTCTCGACGGTGACGCTCACCTCGGTGCCGCCGACGGTCGCCGCCCGCTCGACGACGAGCGGTTCGCGGAGCCGCTCGCGGTAACCCAGGCGGTCGCGGGCGCCGGGGGGCACCACGACGGGGGCGGCGTCGAACTCGTACCTGTCGACAGCCCCGCAGCCTGCGATCCCGGCGGCCGCTGCGACGGCGGTCGCCCGGAGCACGCGCCGGCGGGAGACGGGGTCGGGCACGTGATCCCCGAGCGGGGCCACGCTCCTCTACCCCGGGGCTACGTGTGTAGCGTCCGGTGCCGGACCGGGGACCGTCGCGCCGCCGGTCGCGAGACACCGCAGGGCACCCCGGCGCGTCGCGTGGGTACGTCGGGATTACTCGCACGCGTCGCCGGTCAGCCCAGGTCGCCGTCGACGGCGCCGTCGACCGCCTCGTGTGCACGCCCGTTGGCGACGAGCGCGGCGACGCGGTCGATGTCCTCGTCCAGCGGGCGGTCACCGTCGAGTGGGGCGACCCACTCGCGGAGGGCGTGGTACAGCGCGCTGGTGCCCGCCCCGAGCGCGAGGTCGTCGTCGACGTACTCGGCCGCCTCGCCGGCCACCAGCAGTTCGACGGCGACCACGCGACGGGAGCGCTCGACGGCCCGGCGCAGCGCGAAGGCGCCGGTCGCGGACATGCTGACGTGGTCCTCCTGGTTGCCGCTGACCGGCGTGGAGTCGGTGGCGGTGCGGCCCTCGGCGCGGAGTTCGTTCACGAGCGCCGCCGCGGTGTACTGGGGGATCATCAGCCCGGACTCGACTCCGGACTCGCCGGCGAGAAAGGGCGGCAGGTGTGACTCCTGGACGTTGGGGTTGAGCAGGCGGTCGACGCGGCGCTCGGCGATCGACGCGAGGTCGGTGAGCGCGCCGACGACGTAGTCCAGGCGGTGGGCCAGCGGCGCGCCGTGGAAGTTACCCCCCGAGAGGACGGCGGCGTCGTCGGTGCCGCTGGCGCGGGTGGGGTTACGCACCGCCGCCGCCGGGAACACGAGCGGGTTGTCGGTGGCACTGTTGAGTTCGGTCTCGACCGCCGTCCGCAGGTGGGCGACGGCGTCGCGGACGGCGCCGTGGACCTGCGGGAGACACCGCACGGAGTAGGCGTCCTGGACGCGGTCGCAGTTGCGGTGTGACTCGACGACCTCGGAGCCGGCGGCCACCCGGCGGACGTTCGCCGCGCTCGTCCGCTGGCCGTCGTGGGGGCGAGCCTCGTGGATCGCCGGGTCACAGGCGGCGGTGGTGCCCATCGTCACCTCCGTGGTGAGCGTGCCGACGGCGTCCGCGGTGGCGACGAGGCGCTCGGCGTCGACTACCGCCAGCGCCGCCAGGCCGACGGTGAGTTGGGTGCCGTTTATCAGCGCCAGCGCCTCCTTCGGGGCGAAGTCGACGGGGTCGGCGCCGGCGGCTTCGAGCGCCGCATCGCCGGAGAGTCGCTTCACGCCGACGCCGCCACCGGAGCGGGGGTGTTCGTCCGGCCGGCGACCGTCGCCGGGTTCCGGGCGGTTGCGCACCGACTCGCGGCTCTCGGGCGCCGGCCCGACGTCACGGTCCACGTCGGCCTCGCCCTCGCCCAGCAACACGAGGGCGACGTGGGCGAGCGGGGCGAGGTCGCCGCTGGCGCCGAGACTCCCCCGCGAGCGGACGACGGGGTGGACGCCCTCGTTCAGCATCGCCACCAGGCGGTCGACGATCCCCTCGCGGACGCCGCTGTTGCCCACGAGCAGGGCGTTCACCCGGGTGACAAGCAGCGCACGCACCTCCTCGCGGGTGCACTCTCTGCCGGTGCCGGAGGCGTGACTCCGGACGAGGTTGGCCTGCAGTCGCCGGAGGTCCTCGCCGTCGATCCGCTCCTCGACCATCTCGCCGAAGCCCGTGTTGACGCCGTACACCGTCTCACCGCTGTCCACCACCTGGCGAACCCGCTCGCGGGCCGCCCGCACCCGGTCCCGTGCGACGTCGGCGACCTCGACGGGGGCGTCCTCGCGGGCGACCCGGGCGACCGTCTCGGGGGTGAGTGACTCGCCGTCGAGGACGACTGGGTCAGTCACCGTGGACCACCTCGCCGCGCTTGAGCACGGCGTCGACGGGGTCGTCGCCGAACTGGTAGGGGACGTGGGCGTGTGACGGGCCGGAAAGCACGAGCAGGTCGGCGGGGGCACCCTCCCGGAGCGTGCCGCGCCCGTCGGTCAGGTCCAGCGCGCTGGCGCCGCCGTGGGTGCCCGCGAGCAGCGCCTCGGCGGGCGAGAGGTCCATCTCCAGGCAGGACAGCGCGAGCGCGAACGGCATACTTCGGGAGTGACAGTTCGGGTTGAAGTCCGTGGCGACGGCCAGCGGCGCCCGCTCGGGGTCGGTCGTCCACGTCTCGCCGTCCCCGTCACCGCGGGCGCCGGTCATCAGCGTGCGAGCGTCGGCGTAGTCGGCGCCCAGCGAGAACGCCGTGCCGGGCAGGACGACCGGCGTCACGCCACCGCGGGCCAGCGCCCGGGCGTCCTCGGCGGTGGCGTGCAGCAGGTGGTCGGCGCTGGTGGCGCCGAGTTCGGCCGCCAGCCGTGCCCCGCCGCTGTGAGACAGTTCCTCGGCGTGCAGCTTCGGGGTGAGCCCGGCACGCATCCCCGCAACCAGGACGCGTTCGGCCTCGGTCACGGAGAACGCCCCCCGCTCGCAGAAGGCGTCACAGAAGACGGCCACCCCCTGGTCGGCGACCGCCGGGACCTGCTCCTCGACGACCCGGCGGGCGTACGACCGGGAGTCCTCACCCTCGGGCACCGCGTGGGCGCCCATGAACGTCGGCACCACGTCCACCGGGTGAGCGGCACCGGCCCGCTCGATCGCCGACAGCATCCGCAACTCGGTGTCGACGTCGAGCCCGTAGCCGGACTTCACCTCGACCGTCGTCGTGCCGTAGGACAGCATCGCGTCGAGGTGCTCCTCGAGTGTGGCGACCAGATCGTCCTCCTCGGCCTCGCGCACCGCCTCGACGGTGCGGAGGATACCGCCGCCCTCGGCGGCGATCTCCTCGTAAGACTGCCCGCGCAGGCGGGCTGCGAACTCGTCGGAGCGGTCGCCAGCGAACAGGGCGTGGGTGTGAGCGTCGACGAACCCGGGCACGACGGCCCGCCCGTCGGCGTCCACCCGGTGACGGGCGTTCTCCGGCGGGTACGCCCGCGTGACCGTCTCCGTGTCACCCACCGCCGCCACCCGGCCGTCGGCGACCGCGACGGCGGCGTCCTCGTGGCGACGGAGCAGGCCCGCGTCGTCGGCGTCGGCGGTGACGCCCGCGCCCGCGGTGCCGTCGCCGTTCCGTGGACCGACCACCACCTCGCCGGCACCGTACACGACGGCGGTCAACTCGCCGTCGGGGTCGACGGCGTCGGCGGTGGCGTCGGTCATTCCCTCAACACGAGACGGTTGGAGCACATTCTGTTTACGGTTCCGGCCGCGAGACGGTCAGTCGCCGTGGGCGGCCAGCGCGTGTGCGACTGCCCTTGCGCCGGCCCGGGCGGTGCGGTCGCCGGCGTCGTGGCGGGGACAGCACTCCACGACCTCCATCCCGGCGAGACGCTCGTCGCCCGCCACGAGTCGCAGCATCCGGTACAGTTCCCGCGAGGAGACGCCGCCGGGCGTGGGCGCCGAGACGCCCGGTGCCGCCGCCGCCTCCAGCACGTCCAGGTCGACGCTGGCGTACAGGTGGTCGACCTCGGGCAGCGCGCGGTCGACCGCCGCCACCGGGTCGGTGCACTCCTCCGCGGTGACGACGGTGCCGCCCTCGTCGCGGCAGTAGTCGTGGTACGCGGTCGAGGTCTCGAAGTGGCGGGCCCCGACGACCGAGAGCGCGTCCAGGCCGTCCTCCAGCAGTTGCCGGTACGGCGTGCCGCTGGAGGGGCCGTCGTGCAGCGCCCGGCAGTCGAGGTGGGCGTCGAAACTCACCACGCCCACCGTCCCGTCGGCGTCCTCGTCGCCGTCCGTGTCGGGCAGCAGCGGCCGGACGTTGGCGTAGGTGAGGGAGTTGTCCCCGCCGAGAAAGACCGGCAGGGTGTCCCGGGCGTGGACGTCCGCGGCCAGTTCGGCCACCTCCTCCTGCACCCGTGCCGTGTCGTGGCGGTAGTTGCCGTCGAACCGCCCGCGGACGGCGACGTCACCCAGGTCGAGCACGCCGCCGACCGGACCGGCGTCGAAGTGGTGGGTCTTCGTCGCCGACAGCTGCTCGCGGAGCGCGCGCGGTCCCTCGCGAGCGCCGCGGCGACCGATGACGCCGCCGTCGTACGGTTCGCCCACGAGCACCGCGGTGGGGTCGCGCTCGTCCACCGCAGGGCGGTCGGCCCGCGTGACCACGTCGCCGAAGGTCTCGTCGTCCGGGTCCGGTGAGGCGGTCCACTCGAAGGTGTGCCGCAGGTCGATCATCGGTCGTCCATCGGCACGTGGACGCCGGAGTCACGCGCCTCGTCGAGAGCGGCCTCGTAGCCCGCGTCTGCGTGGCGGACCACGCCCATCCCGGGATCGGTGGTGAACACCCGGCGGGCGGTCTCGGCGGCGCGGTCGGTGCCGTCCAGCACGACGTGGTTGTTCGTGTGCAGGGAGTTGCCGATGCCGACGCCGCCGCCGTCGTGGACGCTGACGATGTCCGCGCCCGCCGCGGTGTTCAGCAGGGCGTTGAGGATCGGCCAGTCCGCGACCGCGTCGGTGCCGTCCCGCATCGACTCGGTCTCGCGGTTGGGCGAGGCCACGGAGCCGGCGTCGAGGTGGTCGCGGGTGACGACGACCGGGGCCGTGATCTCCCCCTCGCGGACCAACTCGTTTATTCGCAGCGCGAAGCGGGCGCGCTCGGTGAGGTCACCCTCGCCCTCGCCCTCCGTGTTGTAACCGAGCCAACACACCCGGCTGGGGAGGCCCTGGTACTCGACCCGCTCCTGGGCGAGGTCGATCCACCGGTGGAGGGCGTCCTTCCCGGGGAACAGGTCCTTTATCGCGGCGTCGGTGCGGTGGATGTCCTCGGGGTCGCCCGACAGCGCCACCCACCGGAACGGGCCGCGGCCGCGACAGAACATCGGCCGGACGTACGCGGGGACGAACCCGGGGAAGTCGAAGGCGTCCCGCTCGGCGCCGGCGCCGGAGACGGGCCAGGCCGGCACCTCGCCGTCGGTCGCCCGCCCCGCGCGGTAGTCAGCGACCTGGCCGCGGATGTTGTTGCCGTACTCGAAGGCGACCGCGCCACGTGCCTGCAGTTCGAGGATAGCGTCGACGTGGCGTTCCATCGTCGCGAGCGCTTCCTCGCGGTAGCGCTCAGGGGCCCGCTCCTGGAGGCGGTCGGCCTCCTCGACGGTGTACCCGGCGGGGTAGTAGTCCTCGACGGCGTGGGCGCTGGTCTGGTCAGTCACCACGTCGGGGACGAACCCCCGGTCGAGCAGCGCCTCGAACAGTTCGGCGGCGTTCATCCGCACCGCCACGCTGTAGGCTTCCTCGTCGGCGACGGCCTCGGCGACGCGCTCCAGGGCCACGTCGAGCGAGTCGACGGCCTCCTGCAGATAGCCCGTGTCGAGGCGGCGCTGGACGTGCTCCTCCTCGACTTCGGCGACGAGACAGACGCCGCCGTTCATCGTCACCGCGAGCGGCTGGGCGCCGCTCATCCCGCCGAGACCGGCGGTGACGACCGACCGGCCCCGGAGCAGGCCGTCCGTGCCGCCGGCGTCGAACTCCTGGCGGGCGAGTTCGGCCAGCGTCTCGTAGGTGCCCTGGAGGATGCCCTGGGTGCCGATGTACGCCCACGACCCGGCGGTCATCTGCCCGTACATGATCTTCCCCTCGGCCTCGAGTTCGTGGAAGTGCTCCCAGTCGTCCCACCGGCCGACGAGGTTGGAGTTGGCGATCAGCACGCGGGGGGACCGCTCGTGGGTCTGGAACACGCCGACGGGCTTGCCCGACTGCACCAACAGCGTCTCGTCGTCGGCCAACTCGCGCAACTCGGCGACGATGGCGTCGTACGCGTCCCACGAGCGGGCGGCCTGGCCGGAGCCACCGTAGACGACGAGGTTCTCGGGGTCCTCCGCGACCTCGGGGTCGAGGTTGTTGTTGAGCATCCGCAGGGCCGCCTCCTGTCGCCACCCCTCGCACTCGATGTCGGTGCCGGTGGGCGCACCCCGGTACTCCCGGTACGTCTCCGAGGGGTCGCCGACGCCGGCGCCGTCGCGGTCGCCGTCGTGTCGTTGCATGGGCCGAACGTCACGGGCGGCCGACAAGTCGTTTCCGACTCCGGACCACAAGGATTTGTTCCCCGCTCCCGTACGGGCAGGCGTGACGCTCACGACGACCGCGCCGGCGAGCGTGGCGCCCGCACAGGTCGGCGTCCTGACGACGCTTCTGTTCCTCGTGGTCGTGGTCGTCGGCGTGGTCGCCGTCGTCGGCGGCGTGCTGTGGGCGTTGACCGCCCTGACCGACCGACTGTTCGGCACCGCCCGCGAAGCCGGGCGGGAGTTCCAGCGCGGACTGGCCGACACCCAGGGAGAGGCCGGGCTGACCGGCCACCCGGAGATCGAGGCGACCGAGCGGTACGGCGACGGCACGCCCGAGGTGGAGACGACCGTCGACGGCCGCCGGGTGGTCGCCCGCATGGAGACCGCCCCCGGCGGCACCGACCGCTACGCCGTCCTCCAGACCGCCATGCTGTCGGTGCGGGCCGGCACCGGCTTCGAGTTGGCGACGAACGACCGCGACCGCGTGGAGTTCGTCGACCGCGGGCCCGACGCCCCGGAGTTGCCCGAGGCGGTGTGGGCCACGCTCGGCGACCTCGACGACTTCGGCGGGCTGACCGTCGACGACCGGACCGGCGTCGTCGAGCACCGCTTCCCCGACCCCGACGCCGTCGCGGACCCCGGGACGCTGCTGGAACAGGCCGAGGCGCTCGTGGCCGTCGCCGAGACCGTCGAGGACCACGCCGAGACGGGGCCAGCGGGCGGTCGGGAGAGTGCGGGCGGCCGGGAGAGCGTGAGCGGTCGCACCGACGAGCGGGCGGGCGAACCGGCCGTCGAGACCGACCGCTGACGGCGGGCCGGGATCAGAGCCCGACGGGGAGCCACCGGAGCCACCGCACCACCTGCTCGGGCGGCAGGAGTGGGTCGTGCAGGACGAGCCAGTCCAGCAGGACGAGTCCCAGGCCGTGAGCCACGACCGACGGGAGGATCGAGCGGGCGTCGTAGTCGACGACACCGAACAGCACGTCCGTCGGGCCCGACAGCAGCAACTCGATCGGCGGCTTGCCGACGTGGTGCAGGGCGTACACGACGGGACTGATGAGAGCACTCTTCGGGCCGATCTCGCGGACGCCGACACACAGCAGGCCGCGGTAGAACGTCTCGGCGGCGACGACGACCGCGAGTTGTTTCACGGCGTGCGGGAGAAAGGAGGAGAGCTCCGCCGTTGTCCCCCACATCGGGTAGTAGGTGCGGATCGACGGCAGCGAGGAGCCGACGACGTAGAACGGGAGCACGAACAGGGCGAGCGCGACGGTGTTGCGCAGCGCCCGGCGGTCGACGCGCCACCCGAGTTCGGCGGGCGAGCGCCGGTACACCGCCACCAGCAGCATCGGCCCGGCGACGAAGAAGACGCCGTCCCGCAGGACGCGGGCGTCCAGCCCACGACCCGGCGCCAGCGTCCAGCCGACGGTGAGCACCGCCCCCCAGACGAGCGAGGCGATCACCCACCCCGAGGGGACGGACACGCGTGACCGGGCCGCCTCGACGACCGACATCCCGTCAGACCCCGTCGGCGTCGGTGCCGTCCCCGTCCGAGCCGTCGGTCTGCGCGCCGTCGGTGTCGTCCTCTGTCGTCGCGGTGTCGGTGCCGTCCGTCGCCGTGCCGTCGTCTCCCGTCGCCGCGTCGTCGCCGTCGGCCGGGACGGGACCGCGGCCGATCTCGTCGCGGACGGTCTCGACGAACGTGCGCCGGGTGTCGAAGTACGTCGTCTCGACGCCGTCGAGCACCGAGGCCAGATCGCGCAGGCCGTCCGGCGTGCGGATCTCGGCGTCGCCCTCCCGCTTTAGGAGCCGCTCGCGCTCGATCGGCCAGGTGAGCCGTGAGGCGACCCGGGCCAGCGGTGCCCCCTCGACCACGGGGCCGTCGCCCAGTTCCACGACCGGCCCCTCGTCGTCCTCGCTGTCGCTCATGCGTCTCACTGTGACACGGCGGCGATTATGGCTTACGCTCCCCCGCTCTCTCGTCGGATCCCGGCGCCGTCTTGCGCTCGTCTGACGGGTGCTTTTGTACGAGGGCGTCGATCGGTACTGCATGACTGGGTTAGGCGACGTCTACGAGGAACGGGTCGGGCTGGCGGTGAGCCGTCGCCGACTGTACCTCGGACTGGGGCTGTTCCTCGTGGGGGCCCTGCTGACGGCGCTGGGGGTCGTGCTCGCGGCGACCGACGTGCGCTCGGCGTTCGACCTGGGACAGATGGCCGCCTGGCGCCGGGCGGGCGTGCTCGCCGGCCTGGGGGTGCCGGCGGTGATCGGCGGCGTGTTCACGATCCTCCCCTCCAGCGACCGCGTGAAGGCCGCCGCCGCCGTCGGCGCCGGCGTCTCCGTGCTGGGCGTGGCGCTGTTCTGGTACGCCTACCCCGACCACTGGGCCGGCTTCGGCCGCAACCTCACCCTGCCCGTGACGCTCGTGTACTTCCTCGGGATGACCACCTCGGTGTGGTGCCTGTTCGTCGGTATCGCCAACTTCAAGCGCCGCAACGACCCCGGCGGGACGATCACCCTGGAGGTGCTCGTCGGGGACGGCGAGTCCCACACCGTCGAGGTGTCGGCCGACGACGTCGGCGAGGACGGCACCGTCGACCTGGCGGGGTCGGGTGGCAGCGTCGGCGTGTTCGGCGGGACGCCCGACGCCACCGCCGAGACCCAGACCAACACGCCGGACTCGGGCTCCTCGGGTGGCACGGGCACGGGTGGCGCCCGCACCGACGGCACCGGCCGCGGCGGGTCGTCCGGGTCCGCCCCGGCGTCCTCGTCCGCGTCGAGCGCGTCCGCGTCGAGCGCCGAGGCCGCGAGCGGCAGGGCGACGGGCACGGGGACCACGGGTGGGGCCACCGGCTACGCCTCCGGTCCGGGCGGTGCCGACGGGGACGCCGGGGGCGCGACAGGTCGCACCCGGGCGGCGAGCACCGACACCCGGGCGCCGACCGACGGCGGCCTGGAGGACACCCTCCAGACGCCCGGCGAGAGTGGCGGCCAGGTGATCAGTTCCAGCGAGCACGCGAAAGACGTCGCCGACCGCTACTGTGGCAACTGCGAGCACTTCCAGTACGTCCGCACCGACGAGGGGATGCAGCCGTACTGTGGCTTCTACGGCGAGGAGATGGACGACATGGAAGCCTGCGAGGAGTGGTCGCCGAACCACTGACCGCTGACCCGTTCTCCGCCCGCCGTCGGGATCACAACTCCGCCAGCGTCTCGCGCACGTCCGCCCAGTGACTCCCCTTCCAGAAGCGCTGGTCGCAGTCGACACAGCGCCACACGGGGTCGGCGTCGTCGGGCACGTACTCCGGGTCGCCCGCATCGCGCTCCAGGCGGCCGTTGCAGCGACCACAGCGGGTCGGCTCGCGCTCCAGCGCCAGGGCGACGCCGGCGGCCCGCAGTTCGCGGAGTTGCGCCTCCACGTCCCGCGAGTCGAGGACGACGGCGGCGGGCGCGCGGCGCCCCAGTTCGCGGTCCCGGGTGACCAGCGTGCGGTCCTCCTCGCGGGCGAGGGCGAGCACCCGGTCGTCGTCCTCCACGCCGCGGTCGAGAGCGTAGACCGTGTCGTGCCCGCACATCCGCAGGTACGACCGCAGACCGCCGCACATGGCGTCCACCAGCAGGCGCACGGTGTCGCTGTGGGGCGGAGGGGCTTGAACGCGGCGGACGCACACGCCGACGGTTTTTGTGCCTCGACGGCGTCGTAGAGGTGTGCGCGTCGTCACCCTGCTGCCCTCGGCGACGGAGGTGGTGTGTGCGCTGGGCGTAGACCCCGTGGGCGTCTCCCACGAGTGCGATCACCCGCCCCGCGTGGCGGAGTTGCCGTCGGTGAACCGCTCGCGGGTCGACCCCGAGGCGTCGACCGGCGAGATCAACCGCCAGGTCGTCGCGGCCGAGCGCGGCGAGGGCGTCTACGAGGTCGACGTGGACACGCTCGCGGACCTCGACCCGGACCTGATCGTCACCCAGGGGGTGTGTGACGTGTGTGCCGTCGACAGCGTGCTCGTCGAGGACGCCGTCGAGCGGGCGGGCCTGGACGCGGAGATACTGACGACGGACCCGCACAGTCTCGCGGACGTGCTCGACGACGTCGAGCGCGTCGGGCGGGCGCTCGACCGGGAACAGCGAGCGGCGGACCTCGTGCGCGAGTTGCGCGAGCGGATCCGGCGTGTCGGGGAGCGCCTGCCTCGGGAGCCACCGCGAGCCGCCCGCGAGGACCTGCTCGGGGCGGCGACGGTCGACGGCGCCGAGGACACGAGCGAGGCGTCGCCCGGCGACGACCGCCCCCGGCTGGCGGTGCTGGACTGGACGGACCCGGTGATGGTCGCCGGCCACTGGCTGCCCGGCATGGTCGAGTACCTCGGCGGCGAGTACCCCACCGAGCGGGGCACGCCGTCCCGCGTCCACGAGTGGCCCGCCGTCAGGGAGTACGACCCCGACCACCTCGTCGTCGCCCCCTGTGGCTTCTCGATCGACCAGACCCGCGAGAACCTCGCCGACCTCACCGACCGCCCCGGATGGACGGACCTGACCGCCGTCCGCGAGGACCAGGTGTACGTGATGGACGGCCACGACTACTCGAACTGCCCGGGCCCGCGACTGGTGGACACCCTGGAGTACCTCGCCTGGACCCTCTATCCGGGTGTCTTCGACCGCCCGCCCGAGTCGGCGGTCGTGCCGTTCGACCGTCTCGCGACGGCGGCCGACGTCGACTGACCCCGCGCCGGCGGTCAGTCCCCGACCGCACACCGCCCCTCGTACTCGACCTGCGAGAGCGAGTCGATGGGGTCCGCGCCACAGGCCGGACAGGAGGGGTTCGCGCGGAACGGCACCCGCTCCAGGTCGCCGTCGAGGGCGTCGTACACCCGGAGTTCACCCGTCGGGAGCGCGCCGACGCCGAGCAGTCGCCGCAGGGCGACGACCGCCTGCATCGAGCCGACGACGCCGGGGACGGGACCGAGCACGCCCGCCTCGGCACAGGACGGCACCGTCCCGGGGGCGGGCGCCTCGGGGAACACGCAGCGGTAGCAGGGCGACCCGTCGACGGCGACGAGTTGCCCCTCGAAGCGGTGGACCGCCCCGCCGACCAGCGGCACGCCTTCGAGCACGCAGGCGTCGTTCAGCAGGTACCGCGCCCGGAAGGTGTCCGTGCAGTCGAGCACGAGGTCGTACGCGGCGACCCGCTCGCGGGCCGTCGCCGGGGTGACGGCGTCGTGGGTGCACACGTCGACGGCGGGGTTCAACTCGGCGACGAACTGCCGGACGCTGTCGGTCTTTCGCTCGCCAACGTGGCCAGCGTGGACGGGCTGGCGGTGGAGGTTGCTGCGCTCGACGCGGTCGCCGTCGGCGACCCCGAGGCGGCCGACGCCGGCCCCGGCGAGATACTGTACCGCCGGGACGCCCAGTCCGCCGGCACCGACGACGAGCACCGCAGCGTCACCGAGGCGGGCCTGGCCCTCCGCGCCCACCTCCCGGAGAACGATCTGCCGGGCGTACCGGTCCAGCGCGGCGGGGTCGAGGGCGGCCCGCTCCCCGGCGGGGGTCGCGTCCCTTGGGTCTCCGGAGCCGTCGTCGCTCACGTTCGCCCGTCGGCGCCGGGCGCTTGTAACTCCCCCGGGCGAAGCGCTTTCCACGGGCAGTGCCGTAGTCGCCGCCGATGGTCGAGTCGATGTCGGTCACGGAACTGCGCGAGCGCCTCGCCGGAGACCCGCCACAGGTGGTCGACGTGCGGGCGCCGGGGCCGTTCCGCCAGGGACACCTCCCGGGCGCGGTGAACCTGCCGCTGCCGCGCCTTCCGGAGCGAGTCGCTGAGTTCGACTGGGGGGACGAGGTCGTCGTCGTCTGCCCGAAGGGCGAGAGTTCGCTGCGGGCGGCCCGCCTGCTGGAGGCGTACGAGGGCGTCGCCGAGGACGCGACGGTGTACAACCTGGACGCTGGCCTGCGGGCGTGGGACGGGCCGACGGAGCGAGGCGACGGGCCAGGCACGGACGACGGCGGCGGCGAGGCGCCGTTCTGACAGGTTTCCACCCGTCTCCGGGTAACACCAACCCGTGCCGCGTGACACCGTGACCCAAGCGTTTATATCCGTCAGTGCTAATGTAGGAGGGTATGTCGTCCTCTCCCGACGATGCCGGCGACGACCTCATCGATCGCTTCATGACGCAGCGCGGCCTCAACGGGGGACCGGTAGACTGGGAGGAGAGCTACAACAAGAAGCAGTGTCCGGAGTGTGGCGGCGTCCACGACACGACCGCGGCCACGTGCTCGGTGTGTGGCTGGACTCCCGACTGACACCGCCGTTCCGGCTTACATACTGAGACGTTCTCGACAGAACACTAGTAGTTCTGAAGACCAGTCGGGGCGTCGAGGTCGTGTCGGCGCGGAACCGGTAGAATCAGCCCCGAGCGTCCGTGTAACGACAGTATTATGCCGGGTGCTATCGCATCCTCGCACGGATCAACGATGCCGGAGTGTCAGAACTGTGGGGCGTTCGTGACTGAGGCGTACGCACGAGTGTTCACGCCGCGCGGGGTCGACGACCCCCGGGTGTGCCCGGACTGCAAGGACAAGATCCGCGACGGCAGCGACGTACGGGAGGCTCGCTCCCCGCGCAACAACTGACCCCGGCGCGACACGACCGGAGACGGCGCCGGACTGTCGGGCGAGTTCCGAGTCTCTTTTAGGGGATGCCCGCCTGAACGTGTATAATGGTCGATGCGAATCCGCGCGTAACCCGGCTGTTCGGGGGTCCGGGCAGCGGGAAGACGACGGCACTGCTTGACAGGGTGGAGGGGCTACTCGAGGAGGGTGTCGACGTTCGAGACGTCCTCGTCGTCTCGTACACCCGGGCGGCGGCGGCCGAGATCCGTGAGCGACTGGCAGAGCGCCTCGACGAGAACCCCCGGGCGCTGCAGGGCAACGTCTGTACGATGCACGCGAAGGCCTACGAGTTGCTGAACCTCTCGCGTGGCGACGTCGTCGGCGAGGACGAGAAAGAGGAGTTCTGCGAGGAGTACGGCCTGGAGTTCGAGGACGAGTACTCCGGCGGCGCCCGTCGAACGGCGCGGTCGACGACGCTGGGCAACAAGATCATCGCCACCAGCCAGTGGCTCCAGCGCACCCGGCGCGACGTCGCGGACTGGTACGACGTGCCGTTCAAGTGGGACGACGAGACGGTGCGACTGCCGCCGGAGATCGACGACCGCGCCCAGGACGGCAACAAGTACACCCCCACCTGGCCAAGCGACGACGACCGGGTCGACGTGCCCGAGGCGATCCGCGGCTGGCGCCGCTACAAGGGCGAGAACGACGTGGTCGGCTTCGCGGACATGCTCGAACGCGTCCAGGGGAGTTCCATGCTGCCGGACGTGGACTATCTCGTCATCGACGAGTTCCAGGACATCACCACGCTGCAGTACGACGTGTACGAGGAGTGGAAACCCCACATGGAGCGGGTGCTGATCGCCGGCGACGACGACCAGGTCGTGTACGCCTGGCAGGGCGCCGACCCGCAACTGCTACTGAACGAGGGCGGCGACGACGTGATCCTCGACACCTCCCATCGGCTGCCCTCGCGCATCCTCAACACCGTCCAGCACGAGGTCCAGCACATCGAACAGCGCCAGGAGAAGAACCTCTCGCCGCGCAAGGAGGGCGGCACCGTCGAGGCGATGACTCACCCCTCGATGCTCGATCTCGCGCGGGACGTGCGCCGCACGGTCAACAGCGAGGACGAGAGCGTGATGGTGCTGTTCCGGGCCCGCTACCAGATGTTCCGGTTCATCGACGAGTTCCTCACCGAGGGGATGCCGTTCCGGACGATGACCGACCAGCGGATGTGGACCGACCGCCTCACCGACTACGTCCGCGGGATCGAGGCGATCCACGAGGGCGAGCAGCTCACCGGCCTGCAGGCGCGACGACTGGCGGACATGCTCGACGACACCGCCTTCGGCGCCAACGACCGCGACGCCCTGTTCGACGCCGTCGACGACCGCCAGGAGGAGGCGGGCGTGGACGACCTCACCGAACTGTACGTCGACCCCGAGTTCGTCGAGGACCACGCCCCGTTCGTGCCCGACCCGGCCGCCGCCGCCGAGATGGTCCGCAAGGTGACGAAGTTCCAGAAGAAGTCGATGAAGGCGTACTTCGCGTCGGGCCAGTACGCCGGCATGGACCCCTCGCAGGTCCGGGTGGGCACCATCCACTCCGCGAAGGGTCGCGAGGCCGACCACGTGTACGTCGGCACCGACCTCACCGAGAAGGTGGTCGAGCAGATGGCCGCCACCGTCCCCGACCCGACCGCCATCGACGGTGTCGAGGAGTTCACGAAGACCACCTCTCCCGTGCCGACGCTCACTGACAACGAGCGCCGCGTCTTCTACGTCGGCATGTCCCGGGCCCGCGAGCGCCTGGTCCTCATGGAGAACCTCGTCGGCGGCGCCCCCACGCTGCCGATCGACGTGCCCCTGCACGACGGCCTACGGGAGGA
>CAYODS010000012.1:0-40932 GCA_964402765.1 uncultured Halobacteriales archaeon | reverse complement strand
TCCCGCGGGTGTGGACCTGGAGGATCTCCTCACGGCCCTGCTTGTCTGGGACGCCGATCTCGATCTCGCGGTCGAACCGGCCGCCACGCCGCAGCGCGGGGTCGACGGAGTCGATCCGGTTCGTGGCGCCGATGACGGTGACCTGGCCGCGCTCCTCCAGGCCGTCCATCAGCGACAGCAACTGGGCCACGACACGACGCTCGACGTCGCCGCCGGCCTCCTCGCGCTCGGGGGCGATCGAGTCGATCTCGTCGATGAACACGATCGCCGGCTCGTTCTCCTCGGCGTCGTCGAAGATCTCCCGGAGTTGCTCCTCGCTCTCGCCGTAGTACTTCGACATGATCTCCGGGCCGCTGATCGTCTCGAAGTGTGCGTCGATCTCGTTGGCGACGGCCTTCGCGATCAGCGTCTTCCCCGTTCCGGGCGGCCCGTGCAGCAACACGCCCTTGGGCGGCTCGATGCCCAGCTGCTGGAACAGCTCGGGGTGGCGCATCGGCAACTCGATCATCTCCCGCACCTGCTCCAGTTCGTCGTCCAGGCCACCGATGTCCTCGTAGGTGACCGACGGCGCACCCGGTGCGGCCGCGGCGCCGCCCTGGGCGATCTGCTCGGCGGGCCGCTCGCTTATCTCGATCTGCGTGGAGTCGGTGACAAACACCGGCCCCGACGGGTCGGTCGCGGCGATCTTCAGCGGGACGGCCTGGCCCTGGCCCGCGCTGACGGGGCCGAAGGAGAGCGGGAAGGGCACGGTCTGGCCCTCGGTGACCGCCTGGCCCGACAGCTTGTCACGCACCAGCGGCCCGATGTTGCCGCGGATACGGAGGTTCTGGGGCAGGGCCACCGTCACCGAGCGGGCGGCGTTCACGTCGGCCCGCTCGACGGTGACGCGGTCGTCGATACCGACGTCCGCCTCCTGGCGAAGGCGACCGTCGATCCGGATGACGCCGGCGCCCTCGTCCTCGGGGTAGCCGGGCCACACCCGCGCGACGGCGCGGGAGCTGCTTGCCCCCTCGATGACGATGTAGTCTCCGTTCTCCAGGCCCATCTCGGCCATCGTCCCGCGGTCGATCGCCGCGAGGCCACGGCCGGCGTCCTTCTGCTTGAGTGGCTTGACGGTGAGTTTCATGCTCTCACCTCGACGGTGAGGACGCCGTTGTTCATAAACGCTGTCGCGTTCGCGGCATCGACCGGCAGTTCTAACTCGAACTGCTGGCCGTCCTCCAGAACGACGATGACCGTGTCACCGGCCACGTCGACGGTGCCGTCGGCGCCGAGGTCGGCCGCGACCACGGTGCCGTCGCTGTACTCGTACTCGCGCACGAAGCGCTCACCCTCCCGGGCGAACCGTTTCAGTTCCATTACTAACCTCAGGTAAGTATTGGAAGTATATAAACCTTTGTCTGCTCGAACCGCCCGACAGCGCCGGTATCGAGCCGATACCGGTAGAGATGCGATTCCGTCCCGTTTTTCGTGTCGTGGCGGCATAAACCCGCGGTCAACCGCCGGTGACCGCGGGACCTATGGGCGTGGCCGCCCGACCGTGGGCGATGGAGACCGTCACACACCACGGGCGACGCACCGTCTACCGCTGCTCCGACCGCGGGGGGTCGGGCGCGCCGCTGTGTCTGGTGCACGGCAGCGGGGGCGAGAGCGGCGCGTGGCGCTCGCAGTTCCGCCTGAGCGACGGCCACCCCGTCGTCGCGCCCACCCTGAGCGGGCACGGTGCCGACGACCGCAGCGACGACGTGCGGGCGGCGCCGGGCTACGAGACGCTGTCGGCGTACGCCGACGACGCCCTGGCGGCACTCGACGACGCCGGCCACGACCCCGACGAGACGGCCTTCGTCGGCAGTTCGATGGGCGGGGCGGTCTGTCTGCACCTCTGTCTGGACCGGGACGTGTCCCCGGCGGCGCTGGTCCTTGCCGGCAGCGGCGCCCGCCTGCCGGTGCTCTCGGACCTCCGCGAGTGGCTCGCCGAGGGGGCGGCCGGGTTCGAGCGGGCCGTCGACTTTCTCCACGACCCGGGGCGACTGTTCGCCGACGCCGACGAGGACCTGCGGGCGACCTCCGCGGCGGCGATGCGTGCCGCCGGTCGCGGGGTCGTTCGCCGGGACTTCGAGACCTGCCACGAGTTCGACGTGCGGGACCGTCTCGGCGCGGTCGACGCCCCCGCACTGGCCGTCGTCGGTGAACACGACCGCCTCACCCCGCGGCGCTTCCACGAGGAACTCGTCGACGGTCTGGTGGACGCCGAACTCGCCGTCGTGGAGGACGCCGGACACCTGGCGATGATCGAGCGCCCCGGGGCGTTCAACGCCGCGCTGGGCGACTTCCTCGATCGCCGGACCGGCGGCGGGTAGTCAGTACAGGTCCTCGAGATCGTCCTCCTCGTGGCTGTGCTCGTCGGCGGGGAACTCGCCCGCGTGGACGGCGTCGAGGTAGTCACCGACCGCGCGCTCCATCTCACCGCGCACGTCACCGAACTGGCGGGCGAACGGCGGCGAACGGTCGCTCAGGCCGATCACGTCGTCGGTGACGAGCACCTGGCCGTCACAGTCCGGGCCGGCGCCGATGCCGATCGTCGGGATCGACAGTTCCTCGGTCACCCGCCGGGCGAGGTTCGCCGGGACGTGTTCCAGGACGAGCGCGAACGCCCCCGCGGACTCGTGGTCGCGGGCGAGTTCGAGGATCGTCCGGGCCTCGTCCCGCGTGGTCCCCTGGCGGGTGTAGCCGCCGAGTTCGTTCACCCGCTGGGGGGTGAGCCCGAGGTGAGCCATCACCGGCACGCCCAACTCCACGAGGTCCGCGGTCAACTCGACGGTGTGCTCGCCGCTCTCCAGTTTCACCGCGTCGGCGTCCTCCTCCTTGAGCATCCGACCGCAGTTCTCGACCGCCGTCGCCCGGTCGACGCCGTACGAGAGAAAGGGCATGTCCGCGACGACGAGGGCGTCCTCGGTCCCGCGGGCGACCGCCCCCGTGTGGGAGGCGATCTCGTCGACGGTCACCGGCAGCGTCGTCTCGTACCCCAACTTGGCGTTGCCGACGCTGTCGCCGACGAGGATCACGTCCACGCCCGCCTCGTCGACGACCGCCGCCGTCGGCGCGTCGTAGGCGGTCAGCATCGTGATCGGCTCCTCGCCCGCCCGCTCGCGCAGGGTGCGGACCGTGGTCATGTCGGTCGTTGCGGTGGCCCGGGTAAGTCACCCGCGATCGCACCGGCCGTGGTGCCCACCGCGGGGGTTATGGGTCGCCGTCGCGTCGTGACACGCGTGCCCGACCCCGTCGAGCGGACCGACCCCGAGGGCGTCGACTACGGGTGGGTGATGCAGACCACCTTCGTGCTGACGGTGGTCACGGGCGCGCCGCTGGTCGGCCTGCTCGCGCTGACACGGCCGCTGCCCACCTGGAGCGCGCGGGCGACCTTCGCCGTCCGGGTCGGTGCCGCCGTCTGGGCCGTCACCGCGCTGCTCGTGTACCTCTACGCCCGCCGCCGACAGGGACCCGACGACGGCGAGGGCGAGACCGCCGACGCGGACGGCGACTGACGGCGCCACGGCTGGGGCGCCATCAGACCGCGTCACCGACGCCCTCGAACTCCACGCCGGCCCGCCGGGCACACTCCCGGTCCCGCGGCGAGTCCCCGACGAACAGCGCCCGGTCCGGGGCCACGTCGAGTTTGTCGAGCGCCACGAGCAGCGGCCGGGGGTCGGGTTTGCGCTCCGGGACGCTGTCTCGCCCGACCACCACGCCGACCGCGTCGGCGAGGTCGTGCCTGTCGAGGGCCACCCGGCAGGCGGACTCGGCGTTCAGCGACACCACGCCGACCGGGCGCTCGCTCGCCACCCCGAGCAGGTCGTCGGCGGTCGGCAGGCGCTCGCTGTCGCTGGCGCCGGCCCACTCGTGGCCGGCGATCGTCTCCGTCACCCGGTCGAGCAACCGCTCGTCACCGACCGTCTCCGCCCGCTCCAGCAGGTCCCACAGCGTCCCCGACGGGTCTCGACCGGCGTCGCGGAACACCTCCGCCACGTCCGCCCGCACCACCGTCCAGTCCACCGCCAGGCGCACCAGCGTCCCGTCGAGGTCGTACACCACCCCGTCGTAGCCCGTCCCCGGCACGCCCACGACGACGCGCTCGACCGGCTTAGTCCCCGTGTGTAATGAACGGCCGTGTTACTTTGGCGCCGGACCGATGCGGCCGTCCGTCGACTCCGGGATCGATGTCGGTAGACAGCTCCGACACGAACACGGAGACTGGAATGGCAGCAGAGACCGACGTAGACGGAGAGACAGGCACGGACCCGGAGAGGGACGGAGAGACGACACCGGACGTGGACACCGACCATCTCTCGGACGTCCCGGACGGCTGTGGCTGTGCCGAGGTGTGGGAACACACGAGCGACCTGCGCGAGGAGTGATCAGTCGAGCAGGTGCCGTGCGATTATCTCCTTCTGGATCTCGCTCGTGCCCTCGTAGATGGTGGTGATCTTCGCGTCCCGGTACAGCCGCTCGACGTCGTACTCGCTGGTGTAGCCGTAGCCGCCGTGGATCTGGACCGCCTCGTTGGTCACCTCCATCGCGTTCTCGCTGGCGACGAGCTTGGCGACGCTGGCCGCCTGTGCGGCCGCCTTCGGGTCACCCTCCTCCAGTTGCCGGGCGGCGTCACGGGTGAGCAGGCGGCCGCTCTTGATCTGGGCGTGCATCTCCGCGAGTTTGTGCCGCACCGTCTGGATCTCGTCCAGTCGCTTGTCGAACTGCTCGCGCTCGCCGGCGTACCCCCTGGCCTCGTCGAGCGCCGCCTGCGCGAGACCGACCGCCTGTGAGGCGATCCCCACGCGCCCGCCGGTGAGGATCGAGAACGCCGCCGACAGGCCACGACCGACCTCTGTGAGGCGGTTCTCGACCGGGATCCGGGCGTCCTCGAACACGAGCGTCGTGGTGTCACTCGCCCGCAGGCCGAGTTTGTCCTCCTTCTTCCCGACGGAGACGCCGGGCGTGTCCGCCGGGACCAGAAACTGCGTGACCGTCTCGTCGTCCTCGCGGTCGGTCTTGGCGAACAGGACGATCACGCCGGCGCGGGTGCCGTTCGTGATCCACTGCTTCTCACCGTTGATGACGTACTCCTCGCCCTCGCGGCGCGCCTCGGTCGTCATCGCCCGCGGGTTCGACCCGGCGTGTGGCTCCGACAGCGCGAAGGCACCGACCGGCCGACCCTCGGCCATGTCGGGCAGCCACCGCTCGCGTGTCTCCTCGTCACCGAACTCCGCGATGCAGGAGGTCGCCAGACAGTGCACCGACAGCGCCGTCGCCACCGACAGCGACCCGTACGCGAGTTCCTCGTTGGCGACGCTGTAGGTGACCCGGTCGGCGTCGATACCGCCGTACTCCGTCGGCGTCGTCAGGCCCGTGAGGTCGAGGTCGGCGAGTCCGTCCCACACCTCCTCGGGGAAGGTCTGCTCGCGGTCGCGCTCGCGAGCCCCGGGCCGGACCTCCTCGACGGCGAACTCCCGGACGACGTCCCGGATCGCGCGCTGTTCCTCGGTGAGTTCCATGCGTCGGCATCGGGAGCCCGGGGCAAAAACGGTTCGTCGCCGCGGTATCACCCACGGGCTCCGCTCGCACGCCGACCGCGTCGCGCTCACTCCCCGCGGAGGTGGGCGACGACCTCCTCCGGCGGGGCCTGGATACCGCCGCCCTGCGCGAACCCCGGCGAGCCGCCGCCACCACCGCCGAACTCGTCCGTCACCTCGTCGACCACGTCGCCGGCGTCGGCGCCGTCGCCCGCCGCGACGGCGACGAACGTCGACCCGGACTCGCCCGCGAGGACGACGGCGTCGGCGCGGTCGCCGGCCGCCGCCCGCAGCGCGCTCTCGACGTCGTTGGGACCCATCCCCTCGACCGTGCCGGCGGCGAGGGTGTATCCGCCGCGGTCGACGGCGTCCAGGTCGGAAACGGTCGCAGACAGCGCCCGCTCGCGCAGGTCGGTCACCTCTCTCTCCAGGCGGTCGCGCTCCTCCTGGAGTCGCTCGACCGCCCCGGGCAGGTCCGTCGCGGCGACGCCGGCGGTCCGGGCGGCGTCGAGGACCGCCCGCTTCTCGGTCGCGCGGCGCTGGATGCCCACGGGCCCGACGGCGAACTCGACGCGGGTCATCCCCTCGCCAGGGTTCGACCGCTCCAGGACGGTGACCGGGCCGATCACCTCGGTGTTCGAGACGTGGGTGCCCCCGCAGGCGGCCCAGTCCCACCCCTCGACCGTGACGACCCGCACCGAGTCGGCGTCCTCCAGTACCCCCTCCTCGGTCTTCGTGTTGTAGGCGATCTCCTCGCGCTCGTACGCCTCGGCGGTCGTGAGTTGCTGCCAGGTGACGTCGCGGGCCTCCCAGACCGCGCGGTTCGCCAGCCGTTCGAGCTCGACCAGCGTCTCGTCGTCCACGTCGGCGTTGGTGAAGTCCACCCGCACCTTCTCCTCGTCGATGCCGAAGCCACCGTAGCCCAACTCGTCGAACAGCCGTCGACCGGCGCCGTACAGTACGTGACTCGCGGTGTGAGCGCGCATGCAGTAGCGGCGAAAGGCCTCGTCGACCGCGCAGGCGACGGTGTCGCCCGGTTCGAACGCCGGGTCGTCCGCGAGGTGGTGGACGTGGTGGCCGTCCTCGTGGGCGACGTGCTCGACCTGGCCGTCGGCGATCGTCCCCCGGTCCGCCGGCTGGCCGCCGCTCTCGGCGTAGAAGAACGACCGGTCCAACACGACGCGGGAGCCGTCGACCGACTCGACGGTGGCCTCGAACCGCGTGCGCTCGGGTCGTAGGGCCGCCGGCTGTGCGTCGATGTCCTCTGTGGACTCCTGCTCGCTCATACGGCGCCAGACGGGGGGCGCAAGTAAAAACCCCCATCGACGGTCGAGAGTGGGTGTCTGCTTGCCGTCGGGAGAGCGCAGCCGGAGTCCTCACGGAGTCTGTGGCGGGGTGTCGTCGCCGGGCGTCGGTGTCGGGCCTCGGCGACGCGCCCTGTCGTGCTCCTTCCAGTGTCCTCTGAAGTCGAGCAGGGTCTTCACCAGCACCATCACTGCGAGGACCCCGGCGGGGGCACCGAGAAACGCGATGACGAACCCGCCGAAGACGATCGTCACGTGCATCACCAGCACTCGGCGGTACGGCTCCACCATCTGTGTCACCGGTCCCGTGTGCTCGTACTCCCCCCCGTCGACGTAGTTGGCCCTGTAGGAGACGACGTGGTACAGGGCGAGTCCGACGGCGCCGACGGCGACTGGTCGGGGGGCCGCCGGAGCTATCCCGTCGATAGCGACGAACACGAGGACGAACACGCCGTGACCGATCCAGAAGAACCCGTAATGAGAGAGAAAGAACCGCGCGATGGAGCGGTTCGACCGCCCGATGAGCGACGCCACTGACCGTTCGTTGAAGCTCATCGACGGCAACTCCTCGGGGTCGTCCTCGCCCTCGGCCCGGAGGATCTTCGCGACGGACGCGAGGCCGACGACCCCGCTCTCTAGCCAGTACAGCACCAGCAAGGAGTGGAGGTTCCACCCGAACGCGACCACGCCGACCAGCGGCACCAGGTTGGCTACCACGAGTCCGGCCGCGACCTGCCGTCGTGACCCTCCGAACCGCATTAGTCGTGATCAGACGGCGCGATGCTATAAGATGAGGTGCTCGTCCACGACGGTGTCGAAGCTCGACCGACGGCCGCAACACGACCCGCCCGGCAACGAGTGGGCGTGAACCGCTCACGAACGACCGACACGCACTTTCGGCGGCGGACCGAGTCACCGACGTGGCCGAGGTACGCGAACTCGACCCGTCGGACGCCCGGGCGCTATCGGACCTGTACGACGAGTACGAGTGGTTCGCGGACCGCTCCAGGGAGGACGTGCGGGCGGCGCTGCGGGCGACCGAACTCGCACTCGGCGTCGAGGTCGAGTCCGGCGAGGAGGGGGTGGGCGGCGCTCGACTGGTCGCCGCCGCCCGCGTGTTGACGGACTACCGGTTCTACGGCGTGGTGTACGACGTGGTGGTGGCCGCGGACCGCCGTGGCGAGGGGCTCGGCGAGCGACTGCTGCGGGCGGTGGTCGAGCACCCGGACCTCCATTCGCTGCCGGGCCTGTCGCTGCTGTGTCGCCGGGGACTCGTCCCCTTCTACGAGTCCGTCGGGTTCGAGGAGTACGACGGCGCGGTCGAACTGCCGGACGGCACCGAGGAGGACCTCGTCAGGATGACCCACGAGTTCGACGGCGACGGCGACGCGGGCGAGAGCGGAGAGTGAGCCGTCCGGGGTCAGTCCTCGGAGAGGGCGACGTTGAGCCGCTCCTCCAGGGCCTCGATGAGCGAGCCGCCGACGCCGGCCTGGGTGGCACGGCCCTGCTCGATGGCGAGGATGTCGGACTCGCGGGCGCCGAGTTCGCCGGCGAGTTCCTCCCGCTGGAGACCGGCCTCCTGGCGGGCCTCCTCGAGGCGGTCGCCGTAGCCGGAGACGAGGTACGGCAGTGGGTCGTCGTCGTAGTCGGCGCCCTCCTCCTCCCAGTGCTCGGAGTCGCCGTCGAACACGGGACTCGCGCTGGCGGCGTTCTGTGCCGCGCGGCGCTCGCGACTGGGTTCGTCCTCGTCTCGCGATCCGGATCCCTTCTCGTCCTTGTGGGCCGTGTCGTCGTAGGGGGCACAGTCCGGGCACACCGAGAGGGTGGCGCCGGCCACGTTGGCCTCGACCAGGTCGTCACTGGTCGAGCCACAGAGCTCGCAGGAGCCGCCACTGCCGCCTCCCGACGAGCCGCCCGTCGAGTACTTCGCCATACGCATCGCTAATACGCCCGATTTATTTGAATATCCCGCTTGTCCCAAGCGACGGGCGGTCGCCGCGGGCGAACGGACACCCTTATGTGAGGTGTATCCCTACGACCGGCCCGCGCGTGGGTAGCCAAGCTAGGTCAACGGCGCAGCGTTGAGGGCGCTGTCCCGTAGGGGTCCGCCGGTTCGAATCCGGTCCCACGCATCCTGCGGCGAACAACTCCGTGAGCCGCAGGTGCGTATGGAGGATTCGAACCAGGGAACGGAGCGCAGCGGAGTGACCGAGGTTCGAATCCGGTCCCACGCATCCTGCGGCGAACGACTCCGTGAGCCGCAGGTGCGTATGGAGGATTCGAACGAGGGGAGACGCAGCCCCGGAACGGCCGAGCGAAGCGAGGCCGCACGCCCGGACCGTCTCGGCGAGGTTCGAATCCGGTCCAACACACGCTCCGCGAACGGACTCCTCGGCGACGGGGGTCGGTCGAGTGGACACCGGAGACGACGGGCTCACTCCCGGCGGATCTCCACCTCTCGGGGGGTGCGATCGACGACCCGGCCGGAGACGGGCGCGTGGTGAGCGACGCAGTGGCCGTCGCCCCGGGGCGTGGGGTCGGCGATCACCGCGCCGCGCTCGACGCGGTCGCCGAGTTCGACGACGGGGGTCGAGGGGGCGATCAGGTCGCGGTAGGACTCGTTGGTGACTATCGGCACGTGGACGCGGTCGGGGTCGATACGGGTCGGGTCGGTCTCGGGGTCGTCGGGAGTCCAGTCGTAGTCGTCGAGGACGTTGACGCGGTCGTTTCCGTACGTGTTCTCGTCGACGGGCACCTCGTCCAGCAACAGCAGGCAGTTGGTGCGCTTGCGGACGCCGAAGCGGTCCGGCGGGCGGTGCACCCGGAAGCACCACCCCGGTCCGCCAGCGAGGAGGACGCGGTCCTCGGGGAGCGCGAGGTGGTCGGCGCCGGCGGTCGCCAGCAGGTCGCCCGCGGCGGTGCCGACGGGCACGTCGAGCAGCCGGTGGTCGAGGCGGTCGCCGTGGTCGTCGAGGCCGTCGACGTGGACGTACGTCCGGAGCACCGGTTCCGCCTCCAGCGCGCGACAGATGTTGTGGACGGTCTCGGTGTTCTGGACGATCCAGCCGTAGTCGACGGGCAGGTCCTTGCCGATGACAGTGTCGGCGACGACCCGCAGGAGGACGTTCTCCATGCCGTACTCGTAGGTGTCGTCGGTGTAGGCGAAGACGACGCCGTCCTCGTCCGCGGGGTCCAGCGGCAGGTCCCCGGGGCGGTAGACGCTGCCGTCGGTGGCTCGCTCCAGCGGGCCGAGCCACTCGCGGTCTTTCAGTTTGGCGCCGACCACGACCGTCTCCAGGTGCGAGGCGAGCAGACCCTCGAACAGCGCCGCCAGTTCCTCGGCGTACTCGCGGCCGATCCACTTGTCGAGGTAGCAGTTTGGCTCGCTCTCCTGGTGGTTCACTAGGAGGTGCCGGGCCTGATCGAGGTGGCGCCACTTCACGTAGGTGGGAAAGCCACCGCCGCCGGCGCCGGACACCCCCGCCGAGCGCAGCAGTGACGGGAACTCGTCGGCGTCGAGGTCGCGGACCCGCTCCGTGAGTGCGGTCACTACCGGACGGTATGATGCCCCCGGCAAAAAGGTGGGCCCGTACTACAGCAGGCCGAGGTCCTCGGCGACCATGTCGGTGAGTTCGTCGGCGATGGCGGGGTCGACCCTGGCGACCGGGTCGCCGTCGTGGAGGTTGTCGTTGTGGCGCTCGACGGCGCGTTCGAGGTTCGACAGCGGCACCCGTGACTCGGAGCCGCACTCGGGACAGATCACCGGGACGTGAGGCTCGTCGTCGGCCATATCGGTTGTCCGGCGACGGCAGAAATGAGTCTTCTGACTCGCCGCCGGACCCACCGGCGAGTGTCACGGGAGCTCACGAGGGCCGGTCGGGTCGGCTCGCCAGACCGAGACTCCCGGCGAACTTATCAGTCCACAGGACAAGTATAAGCCGTGACGCACGATGCCGACGTGGTCGACGTTTACGAGCTGACGCCGCGGGTGAAGGGGTTCCGGCTGCGGGTGCCGGACCACGAGTTCGACTTCGAGCCGGGCCAGCACACGACGGTGCGGTTCGAGTCCGGCGGCGAGGAGGTCGTCCGGCCGTACACCCCGACGAACCTCCCGGGCACGGACCAGCTCACGCTCGCCATCAAGCGGTACGAGGACGGCCTGGCCTCCTCGTACGTGCACGGCAAGCGCCCCGGCGACAAGGTGACGATCGGGCCGCTCGACGGGGCGCTTTCGCTCGCGGACCCCGACCGCGACGTGGCCTTTCTCGCCACGGGAACGGGCATCACCCCGATGATGGCGATGCTGCGCCAGTACCTCGCGGAGGGCACGGGCCACGCACACTTCGTGCTCGGGGAGAAACGCGAGGAGACGATCATCTACCGGGAGACGCTCAACGAACTGGCCGCGCTGAACGACGACCTCGACGTGACCTTCGTACTGTCGGACCCCAACTGGGAGTGGACCGGCCGCGTCGGCTACGTCCAAGAGCACCTGGAGGACCTGTTCGACGACATCGACGCTCGTGACTACTACGTCTGTGGGGTACCGCCGATGGTGGTCCAGACGAAAGAGCGCCTGAGCGAGTTGGGCGCTCCCGACAAGCGGATCCACAGCGAGGGCTGGGAGGACGGCGTCGTCGGCGACACCTGAACCGCCACGGCCGTTTGTCTTATTAACACGACTGATCACCCAGTAGTGTGGTCGTCCAGCCTCCGCTCTCGCCGCTGAGTCTCCTCTTCCTGTCGTCGGGGGTGTTGCTGTTCGCGGTGGCGACGGTGACACTCAGCGTCGGCACCCGGACACGGGTGCGGCGGTGGTTCTTGATGTTGCTGGTGGCCGACGCCGTCTGGGCACTGTCGAGCGTGGTGCCCCTGGAGGCGGCCACGGAGCCGGTGGCGTTCGCCGGCACGGCCGTTTGGGTCGCCGCCAGCAGCGCCGCCGCGCTGTTCTGGTTCGCGTTTGGGATGGTGTACACGGGTCGCCCGGGGATGGTCTCCCGGCCGCGGTTGGCCGTCCTCGCCGCGCCGCTTCTCGCCCACGTCGTCGCCTTCGGAACGAACCCGGTGCACGGCTACTCGGTGACCGGGTTCGAGGCGACGGTCGCACCTGTGACGACGGTCGTCCAGTTCGAGATGGGCGTCCTGTACGGTCTCGGCACGGGGTACGCCCTGGCGCTGACGCTGTCCGCCTCGGCGCTCGTCGGCGTCTCGGCGGTGAGAGACACGGACCTGTACGCCGACCAGAGCGTCGCGCTGCTCGTCGGGTCGGTCGCCCCCATCGGTGGCGTGGTGTTGACGGTCCTGGGGGTGACGGTGCCGGGCGTGGCGGTGACCGGCGAGACGAGTTACGTGCCCGCGTCGCTGACGGTGACGGCGGTCGGCTACGGCTACGCGCTGTTCCGGACCGACCTGCTGGCCGCCGGCCCGCTCGTCGTCGCGACCGGGCGTCGCGTCGCCGTCGAGACCCTTGACGAGGGCTTTCTCATCGTCGACAGACTCGGCCGCGTCGCCGAGGCGAACGGCGCCGCGACCGACCTCCTCGGCGTCGAAACGGTCGTCGGTCGGGACCTGGACGCCGTCCTCCCGGGGGTCACGGACCTCGACGCCGGCCGGAGAGTCGTCAGGACCGACGCCGGAACGGTGATCGAGGCACAGGTCACCGCCCTCGGCGACGCGGGTGGCGGGCAGGCGGTCACGCTGCGTGACGTGACCGAGCGCCAGCGCCGCCGGGAGCGCCTGGAGGTACTCAACCGCGTCCTCCGGCACAACCTCCGCAACGACCTCAACGTCGTCCGCGGGTTCGCCCGCGAGATCGCCGCCGGGAAGACGGGCGAGATGAGCGACGCCGAGGCCGCACGCCACATCGTCCAGCGGGCGGACGGTCTGCTCGACGTCGCCGAGAACGCCCGGACCGTCGAGCGCCTGCTCGACGCCGAGGCCGCGGTCGACCGGGAGTCGGTCGACCTCCGTGGGCTGGTCACCACCCTGGCGGAGGAGGCTCGTGCCGACGCCGACCGACCGGTCGAACTGGTCACCGACCTTCCGGAGAAGTGTCGCGTCCACTCGAACGAGGCGGTGCTCGAGATGGTGCTCGCAGAGGTCATCGACAACGCGGTCAGTCACAACGACGGCGCTGCGCCGGGGGTGTGGCTGTCAGTCGCCGACGGCGAGGCGGTGCGCGTCCGCGTCGCCGACGACGGACCCGGCGTCCCCAAGGACGACCGCGAGGCGGTGCTCACCGGGAGCGAGAGCAGCCTGGAACACGGCAGTCGACTCGGCCTGTGGACCGTCCGGTGGGGGGTGCGCTACCTCGGCGGAACCCTCTCGATCGAGGACCGCTCACCCACCGGGACGGTCGTCGAGGTCACCCTGCCACGGGACGGGACCGGGCCGACCCCGGCGGCGACCGACGCCGGCACCGGACCGGCGACCCGACGGCGGGAGACGGCCGCCAACGGTGGTGGCCGGGACACGGACCCCGGAGAGGACCCGTCGGCGGAGCCCGAACCCGGCCGCGCCGAGGTCGACCCCGGGCCGTGACCGGTCCGGCCGGCACGACGGTGCCGACCGCTCGGGTCTTCACCAGTCCACGAGTCCGGCCACACAGCCAAGCGACGGGATCAGCCAGAACAGGGCGATCCAGGGCGCGACCCAGGTGCCGACCACCTGGACGACCGACAGCGCGACCGAGGTGGCGGCGATCGTCACGCCGCCTGCGACGGTGGTCCGACCGGCGACCCCACTCACGGCACCACCCTCCAGGCGCGGCCACCCCGGCGGGAGGGCCTGGCGATGTCAGTCCTCCGTCCCCGACTCCTCCGGGGGCCCGTCGCCGAGCAGGTCCCGCACCCGCTCGACGTGGTCGGCGATCTCCGTCGGGCCGTCGTCCTCGGGACCGTCGTCGGACCGCTCGTCGTCCCGGCTCTCGTCCAGCGCGTCGTCCCGCCCCTCCTCGACGGTCCCACCGTCAGCCATGTGGACGTGCATAGAGGATGCCGTCCACAAAAGGCGTGTGGCCTCCGGCAACGGTGTGTGACGGTCGGCGTCATCGTCCCCCCACGGCGCCGGCCACCAGGACCACCACGACGACCAGCAGTCCCACCCGGAGGACGAGGTCCTCGACGACGCTGGTCCGGGCCGGCGCGTACCGGCCGTCGGACCGCCGTCGCCCGAACAGTGCGTCCGCCAGCCACGCGAGGACGTACGCCCCGGTCGCGACGAGGACGAACGCCCCGCCCAGGGAGACGACCGCCTCGCGTTCGGTTACCTCGACACCGATCACGGGCCTCGCTGTCGCCCGCGCCCACGTAACTCGTTCGCCGCGACCGACGGGCGTCGGACACGCGTGCGGCGCCAGGGCGGGTCAGCGCCGGGCGAGGACGGCGTAGAAGGGGTCCTCACCCGGTCGGTCGCGGACGACGGTCGTCTCCGCCAGGCCGCCCGCGCGGGCGTACGACTCGACGAGCGCCGCCCGTCCCTCCATGTCCGCCTGGCGCCAGGCGCGGACCGCCTTCGTCGGGAACATCCGGTTCGAGAAACTCACGACGAGGGAACCGCCCGGCGCGAGGACGCGGGCGAACTCCCCGAAGACGGCACCGGGGTACTGGAGGTACTGCACGGAGACGGCACACAGCACGGCGTCGAAGCCGTCCGTCTCCAGGGGCAACTCCTGGTCGGCGTTGAGGTCCTGGACGAACCGGCGGTCGAGACGGTCGTTCGCCGCGAGTTCCTCGCGGTTCAGTCCGTGCCCCACCACCTCCAGAGCCACCTCGGGCAGGTGTGACACCCAACTGGACATCGCGTCGAACACGCGGTCGTCGGGTGCGAGCACGTCGTCGTACAGCGCCGTGAGACGGGCGCAGAAGGCGTCGTCGACGTGGGTGACGAACCGCGGCTGGGCGTAGAAGGCGGCGTCGTCCCCGTCGTCGACGCGGGCCCGCTCCGCCTCGGACAGCACCTCACTCATCGACCGCAGTACGAGCGGCGCCGACAAGAGTCCTCGGCCACGCCTGACGGCCAGCGAGGGGGCGGCGCCTGGCGGTCACCGCGCCCGGAACGCGTCGGGCGGGCCGTCACAGTCGGCGGCGTCGGCCCAGTGCGACCGGAACGCCGACAGCGCGTTGAACACGCTCTCCCCGCAGTCGGGACACGGCACCCGCCAGCCGCGACCGGGCCGATCCAGCCACGGGACGGCGCCGTCCGCCCGCCGCACGTCGACGCCGCCGACGGCGTGGACGGTCCGGTCCGCGTCGGCCAGCGCCGCCAGCAGGGGGTGGTCGCCGAGTCCGTCCGGGTCCGGGTCGCGCTCGCGGCGCCGGCGCTCGACGGCGTCGACCACGCGGGCGTACTCGGCGTCGGTGAGTCCGGTGAGCGCCGTCGGCGGCGCGGTCGGCGGGCCGTCACACCGGTCGGCGTCCACCCAGTGGTCGACGAACGAGGACACCGTGTTGTTGACCGACCGCCCACAGTCCGGACAGGGCGCCCGCCAGTCGGCACGGCTGCCGTCGAACAGCGGGAACGCCCGCGGCAGGTCGTCCGCCGTCGCCGCGTCGCCCGCCACGGGCGAGTCGTCGGCTCCGGCGTCGGGTGCCGTCCCAGTCTCGGCCGCCAGCAGGTCACGGAGCATCTCACGCAGTGTCGCGGCGTCGGGGCGGCGGTCCGGGTCGACCGCCAGCGCCGCCTGGAGGGGGTCGTCGACGCTCCCCGGCAACTCCGGCGCGACGGTGCTCGGGGGCACGGCGGCACCGGGCCGGGCCTGGTCGTCGTGGGCGGTCTCGCCGGTCAGCAGCCAGTAGACGAGCGCGCCGACACCGTACACGTCGGCGGCGGGCGTCGCCGCCGCCCCGGCGAGACGCTCGGGTGCCAGGAACACCGGGTCCGGGGGCAGGGAGTCGCCCCCGTCACCCCGGACGCCGACGACGGCGACCGCCGCCGCGTCCGCGTCGTGGCGGGCGTCGGCCAGGCCCCAGTCCAGCACGCGCGCAAACGGCCAGTCGTCGGGGTCGGGCGCGGGCCAGGTCCGGACCGTCCGGGGCGTGAGCGCGCCGTGGACGACGTCGCGGTCGTGGGCGGCGGCGACGACGTCGGCGAGGTGGGCGCCGACCCACAGGGCGTGCTCCAGGGCGAGTGGGGCGTCGACGCCGAGCGGGCACGGCGGGCGTTCGGCGACGACCCAGGAGTGGGGCTTCTTCCCGGCGTCCACGACCCCCGCGACGCCGTCGAGGTCGACGACCCGTCGCCAGGTGTCGACCGCCTCGACGGTCGCCCGGCCGGAGAGGTCCTCGCGGCCGCGGACCTCCGCGAGGGCGACGCCGGTGCCGTCGACGCGGGCGTCGTGGACGGTGACGGTGTCGTCGTCGGCGAGCGTCGCGACACGCTCGGGGTCGGTGTACGCGAGCGGACGGGTCGGCAGCGGCGGGACCGCCGCGGGGTCGGGCGCGGCGGGCGGGTCGACGTCCATACTGTCGGGTGTACCCGGGCGGTCTTATGTTCGGCGCCGGGTCCTCGCCCGAAACCGTTTATAACGCCGTCCCCGAGGGGCGCCCGTGAGCGAGACGGCGACCGACCGGCCACCGACGGTGTTCAACCCCGTGACCGGGGTGCAGGTGCGCCTGCCCGCGACGGTCGACCGCGAGGTGCTGTCGGCGATCGGCGGCGTTCCCGAGGACGGCGGGGAGCCGGACGCGGTGGCGATCGACCTCCCGCCGGGTGCGCGGGGGCCACCCGAGCACGTCCACCCCTCGACCGAGGAGCGGTTCGCCGTCGTCGAGGGTACGGTCACGTTCCGGGTCGACGGCCGGGAGCGCCGACTGGAGCGAGGGGCGTCCGTGTGGGTGTCGCACGGCACCGACCACACCTTCCACAACGACGGCGACCGCCCGGCGCGACTGTACGCCCGGACGGTGCCGGAGAGCGAGGCGCTGGCCGAGGTGGTCGCGACGCTGTTCGGTCTCGCGGTCGAGGGCCGCACCGACGACCGCGGTCGGCCCGGCCCGCTCCAGGCGGCCGCAATCGCCGAACGGGTGGACGAGACCCACCTCGCCGGCGTGCCGGTCGCCGCACAGCGGCTGTACGGCCGGGCGCTTGGCCCGGTGGCGCGGGCGCTGGGCTACGAGGCGACGTACGACCGCTTCCTCGACCGGTCGTTCTGGGAGTCAGCAAAGGAGCGACCCCGACCGGCGGGCGACGGTGACGGGGCGAGCGCGGACGACTGACCGGCGTCAGCAGCCCCCGGCGCCGGCCCCGCCCGCGGCGCCGGCGGCGCCGCCACAGGCGGCCGCCGCGCCGGCGGAGGAGGCGGCGACCGCCCCCGCGACCGCGGGGTTGCCGGCGTAGGCGCCGGAGGCCGACATCGAGGTGGCGTCGAACGGCTTGAAGTTCACCGGCGGCACGCCGTCGTCGCCGTCGTCACCCTCGGCGACCGCCTCGCGTAGCGCCGCGAGGTCGCCAGTCTCCAGGTACTCCTCGACCAGCGGCGGGTGGACCGTCACCCGGCGGTAGATCACCTCCTCCTCGTCGGCGTCGGCGTACGCGAACTGCACGTCGTAGTGTCGGACGTGCAGGTCACCGAAGGCGGGATGGACGGACTCCAGTACGCGGCCGACGACGTCCCACACCTGGTCGCGGGGCGGCTCGCCCGGCGGGTCGAACAGCACCGGCACCACCGGCACCACCACGTCATCGCCGTCGTCGTGGGTGTTGACGCGGTTCACCTCCGCCACCTCGGGCGTCTCCGCGAGGGACGACGGCAGCGGGTCGAACGCCGCCGCGAGTGCGTCCTCCGCCTCGCGGTGACGGTCCCGGTAGTTGGCGGTCAACTCCTCGAGGCCGAGCGCGTCGAGCGTCTCGGCGATCCGTTCGGTGATCCCCTCGGACATGTCCGGCGGTACGTCCCCGGTCGAGAAAAGCGCTGGTCCCGTGTCGCTGGCGCCGAGACGGCGCTCGCTCACCGCCGGCCGCGCACCGTCGAGTCGGCCGAGAGACTCGTCGGCGTGGCGTCGTACTCCGACAGCTGCCGGAACAGGCGCCCGTCCAGCGAGGGGTCGCGGACGAACACGCCGACACCCATCGCGGTGGCGTACTCCAGGGTGCCCGCCAGGAGGTCGACGGTCTCCTCGGTGTCGTGGGTGCGGCCTACGCAGTCGAACAGGAGTGCCCGCACGGTCTGATCGGCGTCCAGGCCCTCCTGTCGCCGGTACAGCGTGTCGGCAACGAGCACCTCCCCGACGGCGCGGTCGAGTTCGACCGCGGAGAGCCGGCCCTTCGTCTCCACGAGCCAGTGACGGTCGCCGTGGACGACGGCGTCGACGGTGCGTGTGCCGAACTCCCGGACGACCGAGCGGTCGGCCGGCGGTCGGTCCTCCGCCGCCGCCGACAGCGTCCCGACGGTTACCCGCAGGCGCACGTCGGCGTGATCGACGCCGTCCATCGGGGCCGCGTCGGTGACGAACTCCGCGACGAGGTCCTCGTCGGTCCGCTCGCCGGTGAGGTACTCGCTGAGGTTGTCGGGCGCGGCTCCCGACCGCTCCCGGTCGCCCCCGTCGCCGTCGTCCGCCTCCTGGGGGTCGCCCTCCGTCTCCCGGGGGTCGCCGTCGGGGTCACTCCCCGCCGTGTCGGGTGCGACCGCCTCCGCCCCGGTGCCGGTGCCGGGGTCGGGGTCGTCGGTGCCGAGACCGTCGTGGACGGTCACCTCCTCGCCCGCGTCGTCCACGCTCAGGTCGTCCGGCATCGAGGCGTCCCCGGCGAGGCGGCCCGGGGGGGTCACGTCCTCGGCCGTGGTGTACTTCTCGCGGACGACCGACGGTCCCCCGTCCAGCACCTCCTCCAGGAAGCCCACCGTGTAGGCGTGGGGGCTGAACAGTTCCTGGCCGGGTGGCTCACCCGACAGCAGCGTGGACCACAGCAGGAGGCCACCGTCCTCCGTCGTGTCGACCACGCCGACACACCCGGCGATCGTCGGGAGCCCGTTGTCCGTGCAGAACGCCTCCTCGGGGTCGTGCCCGACGTTCGCCGCCAGCAGCGGGTTGTCCGCGAAGTCCCGCTCGTACACCGCCTCCGCCGAACTCGCCCGGACCGGACCGGGAAACTCCGACAGCGGCCCGTGTCGGTCACGGACCCGCTCGACCGCCACCGGGAGGTCCCACCGCTCGTGGATCGCGGAGAGAAGGTCCACCACCACCTCGTGATCCGCCTCCAGCGACGAATCACCGTAGTACCGCAACTCCATGTACACGGGTTGACCCGTCAGAAAGTTAAGGACTGTGCCTGCGTCTCGCGACGACACCTGGACATCAAGGTTAGCGGTCGGCGTCGGGGTCGGTCTCGGACCCGGTCAGTGCCGTCACCAGCGGCGCCCCGGTGGCGGGGTGGTCGTCGACGGTCGCGGTCACGTCGAACGCCGTCCCGAGCGTCTCGGGGTCGAGCGTCGTCTCCGGCGGGCCGCGGGCCCGCACCCGGCCGTCGGCGAGGACGACCACCCGGTCACAGAACCGCGCCGCGAGGTTGAGGTCGTGGATCGCGGCGACGGCGGCCCGGCCCTCGCCGACGAGGTCGGCCACGAGGTCGAGCGTGTCGACCTGGTTGCCCACGTCCAGGCTCGCCGTGGGCTCGTCCAGGACGAGCGCGTCGGCGTCCTGTGCCAGCGCCCGCGCGAGCAACACCCGACTGCGCTCGCCGCCGCTGACGGCGTCGACCGAGCGGTCCGCGAGGTGGGCCACCCCCGCCCGTTCGAGCGCGCGGTCGACCGCCTCGGGGTCGGGATCACGCCCGAACCGCGAGCGGTGTGGGTGTCGTCCCATCTCCACGACGGTCCGCACGTCGAAGGCGAAGCCGACGCTGGTGTCCTGGGGCACCGTCGCGACCCGGCGACTGCGAGCGCGGGCCGACAGCGCGTTCACGTCCTCGCCGTCGACCCTGACCGTGCCGGCGTCCGGGGTCAGCGTGCCGTTCAGCGTGCGCAACAGCGTGGTCTTGCCCGCCCCGTTCGGGCCGACCAGCCCGACGAGTTCACCGCGCTCGACGGCGAGGCTCACCTCCTCTAGCACGCGGCGGTCGCCGAGCGAGACGGCGACGCCGCGGGCCCGGACGCCGTCGGCGGGCGAGGCGGCCGCCCCTGTGTCGTCCCGCGGTCGGCTCACAGGTCGTGCACCTCCCGTCTGCGCAGCAGGAACAGGAAGAAGGGTGCCCCCAGGGCGGCAGTGACGATGCCGACCGGGAGTTCGGCCGCGCCGAGTCGGGTGACGGCGTCGGTGAGGACGAGGAACACGGCGCCGGCCATCGCGCTGGTCGGCAGCAGCACGCGGTGGTCCGGGCCGACCACCAGCCGCACCAGGTGGGGGACGACGAGACCGACGAAGCCGATCACGCCGCTGACGGCGACCGCCACACCGGTGAGGACGCTCGCCACCGCGAGCAACACCCGCTTCGTGCGCTCGACCTCGACGCCGAGGGCGGCGGCCTCCTCCTCGCCCAGCAGCATGAGGTTCAGTTCGCGGGCGTGGGCGTACAGGACCGCGAAACACAGCAGGGAGACGGGCACCGCGACGCCGACCTTCCCCCAGGTGCTCCACTGCAGGTGGCCCAGCAGCCAGAAGTACGCCTCGCGGATGCTGCGCCCACTGGTGACCATCATGTAGGCGACGACCGCACCGAGAAGCGTCTGGACGGCGACGCCGGCCAGCAACAGCGTGGCGACGGGCGTGCGGCCGTTCTCGGTGGCGACCGCGTACACGAGAAAGGCGGCGCCGATCGCCCCGAGGAAGGCGGCCACCGGCAGGCCGAAGGGCAGCGTGACCGGCGCCAGCAGCACCGCGACGGCACCGACGGCGGCCCCGGAGGAGACGCCGATTATCGAGGGGTCGGCCATCGGGTTGCGGAAGAACCCCTGCATCACCGTGCCCGCGGCGGCCAGGGCGAACCCGACCGTCGCGCCGAGGGCCACCCGCGGGAGCCGCAGTCGGACGACGATCACCTGGTGGGCCTCCGTGACCGCGAACGAGAACGGCGCCACCCAGGACACCCGGAGGACGGGCCCGGGCGCGCGCACCGGGCCGAGGTGCCAGGTCCCCCACTCGGCGCCCGGCACCGGGAGACTGACCGCGTTCAGCGTCGCCCGGGCGATGGTGCCGTACCCGAGCGGCGCGTACCCCACCCGGGCGCCGACGAGCACCGCCACGACGAGCGCGACGCTCAGGACGGCGGTGTAGGCGGCCGCCCGCGAGCGCACCCCCCACTCCGGGACCGACGGGCGCGGCCGGGACAGCGACATCGTCTGTGCAACTGCACTTGCTTTAGATAAATACTTATTGACTCAGCTCACCGTGCCGGACATGCGAGGCACGCTGGTCGCACTCGTGGTGTCGGTACTCGTCGTGACAGTCGGTGTCGCCCCCGCCGCGCTGGCCGGCGGCGTCGACGCGGGAACCGCGTCCGCGGTCCAGGCCGACGAGGCCTGCACCGACGGCGAGGCGTCGTTCCCGGTGACGAGCGAGGACGCCACGAACACCACCGTCGAGATACCCGAGGAACCGGAGCGGATCGTGACGCTGAATCCCAGCGCGGCACAGACGCTGTGGGAGTTCGACGCCCAGGACAAGGTCGTCGGTGTCTCCCAGTTCGCCGCCTACCTGCCCGGCGCGACGGAGAAGGCCAACGTCTCGACGCCGTCGTTCGGCCAGTACGACGCCGAGCAGATCGTCTCCCTCGACGCGGACCTGGTGCTCGCGCCGAACACCATCCCGAACCAGGAGGTCGACCGTCTCCGGCGGGCCGGCCTGACGGTGTACAAGTTCGGCCCCGCGACGTCGGTCGAGGACATCAACCGGAAGACCCTGCTGATGGGTGCACTCGTCGGTGAGTGTGCGGCCGCCCGCGAGACGAACCGCTGGGTCGAGCAGAACCTCGCGGCCGTCGAGGAGGCCGTCGACGGTCGCGAGGAGGAACGGGCGATGTACGTGAGCTTCGGTGCCACGGTGGGGTCGAACACGTTCATCCACGGCATGATCGAGGCAAGCGGCGCCACGAACGTCGTCGCCGACGCGGGCCAGTCCGGCTTCATCCGGCAGGTGAACGCCGAACTCGTCGCCCAGCAGGACCCCGAGTGGTTCGTCGTCACCCGGCCGAACCCCTCCTTCGTGAGCCAGGCGCCGTACAACTCCACGGTCGCGGGTGAGGAGGGTAACTACGCCGTCGTCAGCCCCAACTACCTCGCCCAGCCCGCGCCGCGCAGCGTGGTGTTCGCCGTCCGCAACATGACCGCGTCCTTCCACGACGAGGCGTACGGTCGCGAGGACTACGTCTCCCGGGAGGCGGCCGCCCAGCCGACCACGACCACCACCACGACGACCACGACCACCACGACGACGACCACCACGACCGAGACGACCACGACGACGAACACCGCCACGACGACCACCACCGCCGAGGACGACCCCAGCCTCCCCGGCATGGGCGTCGTCGCGGCGGTCGCCGGCCTGCTCGGCGCGCTGTTCCTGCTCCGTCGGCGGACGTAGACCCGGTCGCCGCCCCGTTCCCGTGGCGCCGGGCGTGGGCTCCACCACGCGCGGCACACGCCACGCCGACGGGGACCACAACGCTCACTTCGCGGGCCCCGCGAGGTCGGGTATGGTCGAGAACGCGATCTACCCCGCCTACCTCGACAGCGAGTGCACGCGGGCAGAGGGCCGCCGGGTGGCGACGGATCTCGCGGTGCCCGAACCCACCGTCGAGGAGATAGCGAAGGCGGTCCAGCAGGTGGGGTACGACGTGGTCGTCGAGCGCGACGTGGCCTACTCGCGAGAGCACCACCGCCAGCGGGGCCGGGTGCTCGTGAAGAACGCGGAGGACGCCACGAAGAACGACATCGTCCAGGCGGCGGCGGCGTACGTCACCGCCCTGCGGGACTGATGCGACCCGCCGGCGAGGTCGTGCGGGCGACGGGCGGCCTGGCGGTGATCCGGGTCGACGCCACGCTCGACCCCGAGACGGTCGACCGCGAGGACCCCACGCCGGCCCTCGCGGCGGCGGGCGTGCCGGGGGTCGGCGAGGAGGTCGTCGACGGCTCCCTGGACCGGGTGGGCCAGGTCGTCGAGACGTTCGGTCCCGTCGAGCGCCCGTACCTCGCCGTCGACGCCGAGGACCCCGCCACGCTCATCGGCGAGCGTCTCTACGTGAGGGACAGATGAGCGGGCACCCGCCCGACGCCCCGGCACGGCCCGTCGGGCCCTCACTCGCCACCGTCGCAGGCGTCGTCGGGCTCTTTCTGGCGGTGCAGGTGGGGGCACTCGCCTTCGCGGCGCCGTTCGTCGGCGGGGGCAGCGGCGCCGTCGAGGACCCCGGTGACCCCACCTTCGGCGTGGTGTACCTCGTCGGCGTGCTCGTGGTGTCGGGCGCGCTGCTCGTGGCCGTGCGCCGCGGCGCCGCGTGGGTGCTGCGCGGGTTCGCGGTGTTCGCCGCCGGCCTGCTGTCGTGGTTCACCCTCGCGGCGCTGCTGCCCCCCGTGTTCGACACCGCCGTCCACGTCCCCGCACTGGCGGGTGCGCTCGGACTCGTCGCCGCGCTGCTCGTCCACCCCGAGTGGTACGTCATCAACGCCGTCGGCGTGCTCACCGGCGTAGGCGCCGCCGGGATCGTCGGCGTCACGCTGGGGCCGCTGCCGGTGCTCGTCCTGCTGACCGCGCTGTCCGTGTACGACGCCGTCGCGGTGTACGGCACCGGCCACATGGGCGCGCTGGCCGGCGGCGCCGTCGAGTCCCGGGCGCCCGTGCTGTTCGTCGTCCCCGGCGACCGCTCGTTCTCCTACCTGGACGACGGGGAGGACACGGCGGAGGAGGACGAGGACGCCGAGCCACCACGCCCGGACGGCGGGCGCCGGAGCGGCCGGGAGCCGGTCGCCGCGCCCGGCAGCGCGCTGTTCGTCGGGATCGGCGACGCGGTGATGCCGACGATGCTGGCGGTGAGTGCGGTCACCTACCTCCCGGCGCCGTCGCTTGGCGTGCCGGTCGTGGCGCTGTCGCTGCCCGCGCTGGGGGCCGCGGTCGGCACGCTCGCTGGCCTGACGGTGCTGATGGTCGCCGTCCGGAGCGGGCGGGCCCACGCCGGACTGCCGCCGCTGAACGGCGGCGCGATCGCGGGCTACCTCGTCGGCGCGGTCGCCGCCGGCGTCCCGCTGGCCGAGGCGCTCGGGGTCGCCGCGTACCTGTAGCCCGCAGACGACACGCACTTGTCCCGTCCGGTCTCACCGACGTCCGTGAGCGACGGGACGGCGACCGAGGCCGAGGCCGTGGAGGACGCGACCCCAGCGGACGACGCCCCGACCGCGACGGGCGAGGCCGACGAGAAGGCGTTCGACCCCCTGCCCGTCGCCGGCGTCGTCGGCCTGTTTACCCTGACGCTCCTGGGTGGGCTGGCGCTCGTGGGCCCGTTCCGGGCGGCCGAGCTGCAGGCGTTCGAGGACCCCGACGCGCTGTCGAACGTCGCGCTGATCGTCGTGGAGGTGCTGGTCGCGACCGGGGGGATGCTGCTGGCGTTCCGCTACGACCGCGGCGACCTCCTCGTGCGTGCCGTGGTCCTGGGTGCGGTGGCGCTGCTGCTGCAGTACCCCGTGGCGGTGGTGCTGCCGGCGGGCGTGCCGGCGCCGGAGTGGGTCGGCCTCGGGGTGGGCGCCGTCGTCGCCGCCCTGCTGTGGGTGTACCCCGAGTGGTACCTGGTCGACGCCGCCGGTGTCGCGTTCGGCGCCGCCGCGATCGCTATCTTCGGGGTGAGCCTGTCGCCGCTGCCGGTGCTCGTCCTCCTGGTGCTGATGGCCGCCTACGACGCCTACTCCGTCTACGTCAGCGAGCACATGCAGTCGCTCGGCAGCGGGGTGGTCGACCTGAAGTTACCGATGGTGTTCGTCGTCCCCGCCGAGCGGGGGTTCTCGCTGCGCGACGCGGAAGACCTGGAGGACCTCTCCTCGGGAGCGATGTTGCTGGGCCTGGGTGACGCCGTCTTCCCCGGGCTGCTGGCGGCGAGTGCCGTCGTCTTCGTCGATGCGCCCCCCGTCGTGGCGGGGCTGAACGCCCCGGCCCTGGGCGCGCTCGCCGGCGCCCTCGTCGGAATCCTCGCCCTGGAGGCGGTGCTCTACCTCGTCCGCCGGACCCACGCCGGACTGCCGGCGCTCAACGGCGGGGTCGTCGCGGGCTACCTGATCGGCGCCGCCGTCGCGGGCGTCCCGCTCGTCGAGGCCCTCGGTCTCACGCCGTACCTGTAGCCGGGTGAAAGTGTGACCCCACCGCGAGGGACTGCCCGCCGGGACCGGGACGGTCCGCCCGACGGCGCCGGAGCAGTTTCACTTTCACCCGGCTTGGCGAGCGGCCATGATGGCGGCGCTTCACCCGGGAGTATGGACGACCGGACCAGGCGACACGCGAGGGTGCTCGTGGACCACTGCGTCGAGGCGGAGCCCGGCGACCAGATGCTCGTCCGTGCCCCGACGCCGGCGGAGGACCTGGTGGTGGCGCTGTACGAGCGTCTCAGCGAGGTCGGCGCCCGTGCGGAGACGCTGTGGACGAACCGGCGGGCGGACCGGGCGTACCTCGAGGCGGTCGACCCGGAGAGGGTGACCACCCGCGAGCCACGCCTGGCGGCGACGGAGGCGGCGGACGCGGTGATCCTGGTGAAGGCCGGCCGCAACGCCGCCGAGGGCAGCGACGTGGACAGCGAGACGGGGAGAGCGCGGGGCGAGGCCAAGCAACCCGTTCTGGAGGCACGGCTGGACACCCGGTGGGTGCTGACGCTGTTCCCGACGGCGCCGGACGCCCAGCGGGCCGGGGTGAGCACCGCCGCCTGGGCGGACCTCCTGTACGACGCCGTCGGCCGGGACTGGACCGCCCAGCGCGAGCGCCAGCAGCGGTCGCCGACCGACTCGTCAACGCCGACCGGGTGCACGTCGAGACCGAGGACACCGACCTGCGGTTCTCGATCGCGGGGATGGACACCTACCTCGACGACGGCACGGAGAACATGCCAGGCGGGGAGGTGGCGACCGCGCTGGTGGTCGACAGCGTCGAGGGGACGGTGGCCGTGGACGCACCGTTCACCCGCGGCAGCCGCGAGATCGAGGGGGCACGCCTCACCGTCGAGGACGGCGAGGTGGTCGACCACGCGGCCGAGCGCAACGGGGCGGCACTCGCTCGACTGCTCGACGCCGACGAGGGCGCCCGGCGAGTCGGGGAGTTCGGGATCGGCACGAACCGCGGCGTGGACCGGTTCACCGGGGACGTGCTCTTAGACGAGAAGTTCGGCGGAACGGTCCACCTCGCCCTCGGGCGGGCGATGGAGGAGTGCGTGCCCGAGGACCGCGAGTACAACGAGAGTCGCGTCCACGCGGACGTGGTCGTCGACACGCGCGAGGGCCGGGTCGATGTCGACGGTGACCCGCTGATCGTCGACGGGGAGTTCCGGGGGGAGTAGCCGGTGCGTCACTCGAACCGGCCGGGCATCGCCTCGCTGGCGGGCGCCACGTCGATCGTCGTCCCGCGATCACGGTCGGCGGCGCGCTCGTACAGCAGGTGGGCGGCGGCGACGGTCTCGATGGCCGTGCCGCCGGAGTCGAAGACGGTGATCTCCTCGGGCGACTCGCGACCGGGTTCGACGCCGGCGACCACCTCACCGAGTTCGGCGTGGACGTGGCCCTCGTCGATCACGCCGGCGTCCATGGCGGCGATGAACGACCCCGCGTCGCGGGTGACGCGGTCCCGGAGGTCGGGGACGTAGGTGGCGCGGCGGACCGTCTCGGGGTCGAGTTCGTTCTTCCCGGGGTCGTACTGGCCGACGGCGGTGACGTGGGTGCCCGGCGCGAGCAGGGAGCCGTCGAACACCGGCTCCGAGGCGGTCGTCGCGGTGACGACGGCGTCGGCGCCCTCCACCGCGGCGGCGCTGGTGGCGACGGCGGCGACCGTCGGCTCCAGGCGGTCGTTCATCCGGCCCGCGAACCGCTCACGGTGCTCTTTCGTCGGCGAGTACACCTCGACGCGGTCCCACTCGCGCACCGTCGCCGCCGCCAGCAGTTGGCCGCGGGCCTGTGTACCCGAGCCGAGCACCGCCAGGTCCGTGGCGTCCTCGCGGGCCAGCGCGTCGAGCCCCACTGCCCCCGCCGCGCCGGTCTTGAACGGGTTCATCGCCGCGCCGTCGATCACCGCGAGCGGTTCGCCGCTGTCGGCGTCGAACAGCGGCGTGAGAAAGAAGGCGTCACCGCTGCCGAACCCGGCGGCGTAGGTGTACCCACCCATCGCGCCCGTCTCCGGGAGGATCGCCGTGTAGCCGGTGAGCATCCCGCCCGGTCCCTCGCCGTCTGGGCCGGTCTCCGGGACGGTCAAGCGGGTTCGCGGTCGGGCCGGGGCACCCTCGCCGCGCTGACGGTACCCCTCGCGGACCGCCTCGACGTACTCCGCGGGCGTCGCCAGGTCCGATACGTCCTCGCTCGTGAGGTACAGCGCCTCGGTCATCGCCCGGTCCTCGGGCGGTACGAGTAAAGATGTACCGTCGGAAGTTCGAACGGAGAGGGCCGGCCCGGCGACGCGTCAGGGGTCCGAGAACGAGTTCAGTCGGCCGCCGGCGACGGCGAGTCCCCACCCGCGGGGCGACCGGCGGCGTCGGGAACGGCGTCACCGGCAGGCGCGGTGACGGGTGATCGGACGAACATCGCGTGGCCGATGACGCCGATCGTCACCGTGGAGGCGACGACGACGGCGACCAACATCGAGACGCCGGCGGCGAACAGCGCGGCCCCCAGGCCGCCCAGCGTCAGCGGGATGACGGCCAATACGTAGTCGTAATATCCAACCATGTGTTCTATCATGTTCTATCACAACAGACGGTATAAAGCTTCCGCACATGCACCCGGTATTTATCCTGTGGGCAACTCGGCGTCCACATGGAAGTTACACGTAACTTACTGGCCTCGAACGCCGTCTGGACCCGTGGATGACCATCGCTCATGCGGGCGGTGGCAGCGGGGACCGGTCCGGGGGGTCGCGGGTCGCCGGGACCGTGGCGTTCAAAGTCGGCGGGGCGAAAGCAGGCGGCGTGGACGGCAACGACCGGCGGATCGTCGGGCTGGTGATGCTCGCGCACGCGATGGTCCACACCTACGAGCTGTCGGTGCCGATCTTCATCGGCTACTGGCTGGGCGCGTTCGAGACGACGGCGGCGACGATCGGCCTGGCGGTCACCGTCGGCTACGGCGCGTTCGGTGCCGGTGCGCTGCCGGGCGGGGTGCTGGCGGACGTGGTCGGCTCCCGGCGGCTCATCGCCGCCTGCCTGCTCGGGATGGGGCTGTCCTTCCTCGTGCTCTCGCAGGCCGGCGGCCCGCTGACGGTCGCCCTCGCGCTGCTGTTGTGGGGCGTCGCCGCGTCGGTGTACCACCCCTCGGGACTGTCGCTCATCAGCACCGGCGTCCGGGCCCGCGGAAGCGGCTTCGCCTACCACGGCATGGCGGGCAACTTCGGCATCGCCGTCGGCCCGCTGGTCACCTCGCTGCTGCTCGTCGTTCTGGAGTGGCGGACCGTCGCCGCCGCGCTGGCGGCGCCCGCCGTCGTCGCCGCCGCCCTCGCGGTGTGGGTGGACGTTGACGAGACCGCCGCCGTCGACGCCGACGCCGCCGCGACCGACGGCGGCCCCGACGCGGGCGACGGCGAGGCGGGCGACGCCGCCGACGGCCGCGCGGAGTCGGTCACCTCTCTCGGGGAGTTCGTCGACGGCACGCGGGCGCTGTTCGCCGGGTCGTTCGCGCTCGTCTTTCTCGTGGTGATGGCCTCGGGGCTGTACTACCGTGGCGTCCTCACCTTCCTGCCGGAGATCCTCGGGGAGTTCCCCGCCTTCGACCCCGTCTCCGTTCGCGGGGTCGAACTGGAGCCGTCGCGGTACGCCTACGTCGGGCTGCTGGCGGTGGGGATGGCCGGCCAGTACGTCGGCGGGCGACTCACGGAGCGCATCTACCCGCCGGCGGGACTGGCCGCCGGGTTCGGGTTCCTCGCGGTGCTGGCGGTCGTCTTCGTCCCCGCGGTGGAGGTCGGCCTCGCCGGCTTCCTCGTCGCCGGCACGCTGCTGGGGTTCGGGCTGTTCGTCGTCCAGCCGCTGTACCAGGCCACCGTCGCGGAGCTGACCCCGCCGGGGACGCGGGGGCTGTCCTACGGCTACACCTACCTCGGCGTGTTCGGCGTCGGCGCGCTGGGCGGGGGGCTGGCGGGGGTCGTGCTCACGGAGGCCAACGCCGTCGCGCTGTTCGGCCTGCTGGCGCTGATCGCCGCCGTCGGCGCCGCCGTCGGGCTGGTGCTCACTCGCCGGCGGGGACCGCGGGCGTTCTGACGCGGGCGGCAGCGAGCACCGCCCCGCGCCACAGCAGGAGTGCGCCGAGCGTCGTCCCCGTGATCACCAGCGGGAACGGCCACGTCGTGCCGCCGGTGAGGTACGGCGACCCCCTGGCGAGCAACCCGAGGTTCGCCCCCGCGAGCCAGGCACCCGCCACGAGGCGTAGAGCGTCGCCGTCGTCCTCTGCGCGGTAGACGCCGACCAGGCCCGCGGCGACCAGCCACCCGGCGAGAAAGGGCGCGAGCGTCTCGACCGCCGCCAGTGGCGCCGTGAGCGGGTTCGTGCCGTGGCTCACCAGTCCCGCGAGCACCACGCCGACGACGACCGCGGCGTCGCCGACGGCGAGACGCAGGTGGTGCACGCCGTCGGGTACACCGCGGGCGGTTATGGACCCTGCGGTCGGGCGACACCGGCGACGGTGTAGCCGAAGCCACGGTCGAGGACGGTCGCCGAGAGGCCACTCTCCGTGACGACGCCGGCGAGGGCGTCCGGCGTGCGGAAGGTGGACCCGAAGCCGGCGAGCCACTCGGCGGCCACGACCGCCCGACCGCGCAGCGTCCGGGGGTGGAACTCCCGCACGACGACGACGCCGCCGGGCCGGAGGACGCGTGCGACCTCCGCGAACACGGCGGCGTGGTCGGGCGTGTGGTGCAGGGCGTCGACGATCATGACGGCGTCGACGGCGTCGTTGACCACGGGGATCCGGGTCGCGTCGCCCCGCACGGCGGCGTGGCCCCGGTGCCGGGCGGTCCGGAGCATTCCGCCCGCGATGTCGACGACGGTCCAGTCCACCTCGCCGACGGCGGCCGCTCCACGACCCGGGCCGCCGCCGAGGTCGAGCCCCCGCTCGACGGGCCCCTCGGCCAGCGCGAGTCCGGCCCGGAGTCGCTCCCCGTCGGCCGGGGGCATCGCCCGTGCGTACACCTCGCTCAGGCGGTCGAACACGAGGCGGTCCGCGAGTCGTCGCCCGGACACGAGACGCTCTCGTGGCCCTGGGGGCTTCGACCTGTCGACGCGGGGGCCAGGGGTGTTAAGTCACCCCGGGTCCAACGTCGGGAAAACGGGTCCTCCGATGTCCGACAACGCCACCGTACTCATCGTCGACGACGAGCCCTCGATCACGGACCTGTACGCGCTTCGGCTGAAGGGAGAGTACGACGTCCGGACGGCCTACGGGGGCGAGGAGGCCCTCGAGAAGGTCGACGGGGACGTCGACGTGGTCCTCTTGGACCGGCGGATGCCGGACCTGTCCGGGGACGAGGTGCTGAAACGCATCGAGGAGCGTGGTCTCGACCCCGGCGTGGCGATGGTGACCGCCGTCGACCCGGACTTCGACATCCTCGAGTTGGGGTTCGACGCCTACGTCGTCAAACCCGTCCCCGAGGAGAAACTGAAAGAGACCGTCGAGACGCTCATGCGGCGCTCCTCGTACGACTCCAAGCTTCAGGAACTCACCTCGCTGATGTCCAAGCGGGCCGCCCTGGAGGCGGAGGTGAGCCCGGACGAACTGTCGGACAACGAGGAGTACCAGCGACTCACCGAGCGCGTCGAGGAGCTGCGGGAGGAACTCGACGAGACGGTCCAGGACCTCGACGAGGACGACTTCAGCGCCGCCTTCTACGCTCTCTCACGCGGTCGCGAGTGACCCGCCCCCGCCGACCGCCTCACTCCGCCCGCCCGTTCGTCACCCGCAGCGTGTACTCGCCGCCCCCGCTGAAGCAGTCGACCGTCACCCCGAGCGTGGTGTCGTCCGCGAGGGCCTCACCCTCGACGACGACCGTCTCCTCGGAGCCGAACGTCCACGAGCGGTAGTCGTAGTCGAACGGCGTCGGCGCCGACCCGTCGAGGCTGACGTACAGGTCGAGATCCGCCGACGACGGGCCCGACAGCGACAGCGTCACCGCCGCCGGGTCACCGGTCACGGCGTGCTCGTGGGTCCCCCGCTCGCCGGTCGACAGCGACCCCTTGTACGTGGCGCCCGGCGCTCCCGGGTCGTCCGGCTTCCCCGGGTCGTCCACGGGGTCGTCGGGGGCGCCGCCGGGTGTGAACCGCGAGAACAGCGGCAGCGTCCGGTCGAACGAGGAGACGACCGGCAGCGCCGGGTCCCCGCCCAGGTTGTTCACCGGGTCCCTGACGGTGCCCCGGCCGAAGCGCAGGTCCGAGTCCAGCGCCGCCGCGAGGTCGTCGAGTCGTCGCCGGGCGCGGTCCGGCGCCCTGCCCGAGCACATCAGCAGGACCGCGCCGCCGGCGTCGCGGAACGAGCGAACGGCGTCGCGCTCGGCGGGCGTGAAGTCGCTCGCAGGCGTCGTGACGATCATCGCCCGGCCGACCGAGAGGTCCGTCTGGTCCACCGAGTTCACCTGGTGGAACTCGACGCCCTCGCCCTCAAGATGGCGCTGATAGTAGGCGGCGTCCTCGCTCGACAGCGCCCAGTCGGCGCCGAACTGGCCGTGACCGCCCTCGATCAGCACCGCGCCGTCGCGGTCCGAGAGGTAGTCGACCAGGTTCGAGACGAGCGTGAAGTTGTCGTACCGCCCGGTGTCCCGGTCGAACCCCTCCTCGGCCTCGTACGTCTCGTCGATCAGGGGGCCACCGACGGCGGCGACCCGGGCGTCCTCGTCGACGGCGACCAGCGGGTCGCCGCCAGTGTCGGGCCGCACGGGCACCCGGTCGCGTGCGGGGGGGCCGGCGGTCGTCGTCACCGGCGCGGGGTCGGGGACGAACACCTCCTCGACGGGCCGGTTGCGGTACCGCGTCGAGAGGTCCGGCGTGGACTCCGCCCACAACCCCCGTGCTGCGGCGCGGGCGTCCTGTTCGGCGCGCCAGAACGCGTCGTGTTTCGTGAGGTTGGAGCCGTACACTCGGGCGACGCCCTCCTCGACCAGCCGCCGGTTGTACAGCGTGTCCAGGGACCCCGTTCCGTCGGCGTCGTAGTAGACGTAGGCGAGCAGGCGGTCGAACGGGTCGCGCCGTCCCTCGGCGTCGTCAAACGCTATCTCGACGGTGTCGCCGACGGAGAGTTCGCTCGCGACGAACTCCGAGCCGCGTCGCCCCCACCGGCCGAGCACGTCGAGCGAGTCGATCCCCTCCCACTCCTCCTCGCGCTCGTTGTCCCGGTTGCGCGGGGTCTCGGCGGTGTCCACGCCGAGCACGCGCACCGACTCCTCCTGGCCCTCGTAGCGTACGTCGATCGTGTCGCCGTCGGAGAGCCGGGTCACCTCGACGGGGACGCGGTCGGTCTCCCCGCCACCGCCGCCGGCGTCCTCGGAGACGCGTACGGTGCGAGTGGTCGTCGTCGTGGCACCGTCGGCCCCCTCGACGGTCAGCGTCACGTCGTACTCGCCGGCGAACAGCCAGGACTGCTCGACGCTTCTACCCACCCTGCTCGTGCCGTCGTCGAAGGTCCACTCGTACCGGACGACGCGTCCGTCGGGGTCGACCGAGTCCGACCCGTCGAAGGTGACCGACCGCTCGGGCGGGACCGCCGTCGGGCCGCCGATCACCGCTGACAGCGACCCCGGGTCGCCCCCACCCCCGCCACCACCGTCCCCGCCGGCGAACGGCGACCCCGACGGCAGGTTCGTCGTCAGCGGCCGGTACTCCTCGCCGGCGTTGCGCTGGCGGTCGATCACCTGGTCGTCGTTGAACCGGAAGTCCACGCCCAGCGTCTCACACACCCGGTTCAGGGCCGCCGTGGCGTCCCTGGACTGGAAGTCGGCCCTGTTGTGCAGGAACAGTGTGCCGCCGTCGGCGACGAACGACGACAGCGTCTCGCGAGTCTCCGGCCACACGTCCCAGCGGGGCGGCATCATCACGACCGCGTCCGCCTCGCCGATCTCCACCTCCAGGAACGAGGAGGACCGGACGTCGTAGCCGCGGTCGGCCGCGGCGTCGGTAAACGCCTGGAAGCGGTCGAGGGTCAGGTCCTGGTCGTGGCCCTCGTCCCAGAGGACGGTGTCGCCCTCGACCAGCGCGTCCCAGGCGTCGAGATACGCGGCCACGTTGTCGGCGCCGGCGGACTCGTCGGTCACCAGCGGCGTCCCGGCGCCGACGACGCCGCCGTCGACCGCCGCGACCGGCGTCGCGCCCGTGTACTCGACCGGGTCGCCCACGCCGTCGTAGTCCCGCGTGCGGGCCGTGGACTCGGTGAGCACCGCCGCCCGCCCGGTCGGCAGGGCCCGCCCGTCAGCCCCGACCAGACTCGACGACGAGAAGCAGGCCAGTTCGCGCCCCGATACCCCACTCCGGGCGGTGGCCGACCCCGCGAGTGCCACCCCGCCCAGCAACTCCACGAAGCGACGTCGACGCATCGTCTTCCGCCACCCACCCACGTCGCTTAAGCGTTTTTACGGTTTAATTTATAATTGTAGTTCCAATACAAACTGTCCGGCGCGGGGACCGCCGCCGGAGCGTGTAACCAGACCGCACGTGAAAAGAGCGTGGCGGGGCGTGTCCCGCCGGCGGGCGTACACAACGGTCATGTGGGTGGGGCACCAGGGGCGGGTATGGAGACGGCCAAGCGGCGGGCGGAGCAGGTTTCGGTGACGGTGGTCGACTACGGCCTGGGCAACCTGCGCAGCGTCACCCGCGGCTTGGAGCGGGCGGGCGCCGCGGTCGAGGTGAGCGAGGACCCCGAGGCGATCGGGGCGGCCGACGGCGTGGTGTTGCCGGGCGTGGGGGCGTTCCGTGAGGGGGTCGAGAACGCCGGCCCGTACCGCGAGCATCTGGTCGAGGCCGCCGAGGACGGCACACCCCTGTTCGGCATCTGTCTCGGGATGCAGATGTTGCTGACGACGAGCGAGGAGGCCGACCACGCCGGCGAGGGGGAGGTGCGCGGCCTCGACCTCGTGCCCGGGGAGAACGTCCGGTTCGACGACGATCTTACAGTCCCGCACATGGGGTGGAACTCGCTAGACGTGCAGCGGGAGCACCCGCTCGTGGAGGGAGTTGACGGGGAGTACGCCTACTTCGTCCACTCCTACTACGCCCGGCCCGCCGACGAGACAGCGACGATCGCCACCACGGACTACGGCGAGCCGTTCCCGTCGGTCGTCGCCAGCGCGGAGCGCGAGAACGTGTTCGGCACGCAGTTCCACCCCGAGAAGTCCGGCGAGACCGGACTGCGCATCCTGCGGAACTTCGTGGACATCTGTGCGGACCGCTGATCATGACCGGGCGGCGCCGATCAGCGCCCCCGCCAACGTGACCCCGGCGCCGAACACCACGACGTACAGTCCGAGCCCCGGCGAGAGCACGGCCGAGACGTCGAGTAGACCGTCCTCCGGCAGGTCCACTGCCGCCACCGGCCGCAGCAGGTGGTAGCCGGCGAGTCCACCGGACCCCACCGCGGCGAGCCCGGCGACGGCCGGTCCACCCCGGTCCCAGAGGAGTATCGCCATCGCGCCGCCGAGGACGGCCACCACCGCCGTTATCGTTCCGTCAGTGTCGAGTCCGCCGACCGACCCGCTCACCCGGACCGGCTGGCTCGCCCGGACCACCGTTCCCGTGTACCTGTGCCAGGTCAGCGTCGATCCGACGGCGACTATCGCGGTGCCGACGGCGACCATCGCGGCGCCGACCATGTCGGTCCCGTCGTCCGCCGCGGACGCGCCGTCCGACTCGGCCCCGCCACGGCTCGCACGCACAGCGACCCGCAGCGACGAACGAACCCAGTGTGTGCCCAGCGCCTCGGGAACACCGGACATCGTCCGTACGAGCCACACACTGGCCGCGAACCGCTCGTGAGACAAGAACGTGCCGGCCCGTCAGAGAAACTCCCGCACCTCGGAGTAGTACATCTCGTGGCGGTCGACGGCGTCGACCCGCTCGGCGATGGCGACCGCCAGCGCGTGCCAGCACATCTGTGTCGGGTCCCGCCGGTCGAGGTTGTACTCGCTGTCCTTGCAGGTACAGCCACCGTCCTCGACGACGTACTCCTCGCGGTAACCGACGACGACGGTGAAGTCCAGGTACCCCTTCACGCGGCGCTCGGAGACCGCCTCGATCGCCCGCGCCCCCCGGTCGCCGTGGACGTCGGTGATCCGGTCGACGAGGTCGGGCGTGAGTTCGCCCGCCTCCGCGAGCGCCGCCTGCCAGTCGTCGACCGCGGTCACGGCCACCACCGCGGTCGACCACGCCGCCCGGTCACTGTCGGCGGTTGCGCACCGACCGACAAAACACGTTCGGTCCCGCGGGTGTCCCGCCGGCCACGACCTTTGTACGATTAGAAAATAGATTAAATTTATAACGGAGCGTTAGGTAACGTTACGGTATGCCAGTCAGTCCCACGAGCGGGCGTCGACGGGGGACGCTCGCGAGCGGCAAGATAGCGCACCACACCTACTCGGTCAAGGGGGACCCACAGCGGGCCGTGGTCACCCTCGAGTCCGAGTCGGACCTGGATCTCCTGGTCAACCGCGACGGAACCAAGCCGTACCCGGGGAAGGCGGACCTCTCCGCCCGGACCACGAGCGGCTCCGAGAAGGTCGCCGTCGAGGAGTTCGGCGACGAACTCGGTGTCGGCGTCGTCGCCAACGAGGCCGGTGACTACCAGTTGGCGATGTCGATCGAAGGAAGCGATCGGGACGGCGACCGCGACGACGGCTCCCACGACGGCGACGGCGACGGCGACGAGGGGTCCGGCGGCGACGGTGACGACGGGTCCGACGGGGAGGAGAGAGAAAGTGGAGAGTACCCCACAGTTCCAGATGAGGTGAATAAGCTCAGCATCAAAAGTCGCACTCAGGAGAGGACATCGTACACAGTCGACGTAGATGGTGAGATCGAATTCCTCAAGACAGATGTCATCGTGTCAACAGATTTCGAGAGCAGTGAGAGTGGACGGTCGACCGATGGCGTGACACTCCCAGAGACGGTGAACGGCAGTAGTAAGGCTACTGGAATACTCAGGAAAGATACGCACGTGTTCGCATTCACCGGGGAGTTACTTGACTACGATCTTCAGGGTCCAGGTCGTATGTCCATCAACAATGAAATAGTTGAGGTGAGGGAGTAGGAAACGGTGGAACCTGAAGCGAAGTTCGATTGTACATAGAGAACCGACTAGTGTGTTATATTTAAATTGGCTGACCGACATAAAAACAATAACTATCGCCACCAATCCCAACGGGTGATGCGAATAATTGTGCCAACTAGCCTGTGGCCTCATTCTAGAGTAGCTTACGCAGCGTGTGCGTTCACCGGAGTCTGTCGGGCGCAGTTGCCGTTGCGGGTCTAACAGTTGCGCCGAAGTCGCGATCTTCTTCCGACTCCAAATAGGCCTGACCCGTGTCGTAGCCGTCGCGATCCCGCAAGCACTACACCAACACGGACCTGTGTCTGAGACAGTTCGCATTCTCTCCTTCCGCCAAAGGGAGATCGACGTCCAGTACGACTACGACGACGCACAGCCACCGATCGCCCGGATCACCGTCGCCCCACGTCCCGCCACGCCGGGCGGGCGGATAACCCTGGACGCCACCCGGAGCGAGGCGCCCGACGGGTCGATCGTCTCCTACGAGTGGTGGGTCCAGGAGGCCGATCGCCGGCGGTTCGACCTCGGCGGGGGACCGAAGTACAGCGGCGAGCGACGCACCGTCACGGTCGAGGGGTCGACGAACCTGATGGTCATGCTGTCGGTCACCGACGACAACGGCGCCTCGGACATGGTAACCGAGGTCATCGAGGTCGACGGCGGGTGACTGCGCGACTGGACCGAACCACACTTTTGAGGGCATCACCGAGAGGCGGTATGCACGTCGAGGAGGGCGACGTGGCGGTGGCGGTGCCCGAACAACCCGACGCCGGCGTCGGTGACGTCGTCTTCTTCAATCCCGACCAGGAACTGAACCGCGACGTGACCGTCGCGACCCTGCGGGCGCTGCGGGAGGCGGGGCTGGTGCCCGAGTCCCCGTCGTACCTCGACGCCACCGCCGCGACGGGGGTCCGCGGCGCGCGGGCCGCCGCGACGGGCTACGACGCCACCCTCTGTGACCGGGATCCCGCCGCCGTCGAGTTGTGCGAGGCGAACCTCGCGCGCAACGACCTCGCGGGCGAGGTCGTCCACCGCGACGCCAACGCCTACATGCACGAGTCGGGCCACGACGTGGTCGACGTCGACCCGTTCGGCACCCCGATCCCCTTTGCCGACGCCGCCGTTCGCAGCGCCCGCTCGGTGGTCGCGGTGACGGCCACCGACACCGCGCCGCTGTGTGGCGCACACTTCGACAGCGGCGTGCGCTCCTACGGGGCGGTCCCCCGGAACACCGAGTACCACGCCGAGATGGGGCTGCGCGTCCTGGTGTCGGCGCTGGTCCGCACCGCCGCCCGGTACGACCTGGCGGCGCGACCCCTCCTCTCGCACGCTAGCGACCACTACGCCCGCACGTACCTCCGCCTGGAGAGCGGCGCCACCCCCGCGAACGAGGCGGTCGACGACCTGGGCTACGTCCATCACTGCCCCGACTGTCTATACCGCGAGCACGAGCACGGACTCGTCGCCGACGCGCCGGACGCCTGCCCGAACTGCGGGGCGTCCACGATGGCCGCCGGGCCCCTGTACCTCGCCGGCCTGCACGACGCCGCGTTCGTGCGGACGGTCCGCGGGCACGTGGACGACGAGATGGGCACCGCTGCGGAGGCACGGGAGATGCTGGCGACGATCGCCGAGGAACTCGACCGCCCGACACACTACGACCAGCACCGCCTCTGTAAGGCATGGGGCCGCCCGGCGACCGCGATGGAGGACTTCCTCGCCGCCCTACGGGCGGCCGGTCACGACGCGAGTCGCACCCATTACGGCGGCACCACCTTCGAGACGGACGCCGACGTGGCGCGGATCGGGGCCGTGACGGGCGAGGACGGGTGAGCCGACAGTCCGGGACTGCGAACCCGTCGGACTGATGACGCTCCCGGTCGAACCCCCCGACGTGTCCGGGACACCGCCAGCGCCGCAACGCGGCGTCGTCACGGCCCTGTGGGCGGCGGTCGCCACCGTCCGCGACGAGAACGTCACGCTGCTCGCGGCCGGGGTGGCCTATTACGCGTTCGTCTCGCTGGTCCCGCTGCTGTTGCTCGTACTGGGGGTCGCCTCGCTGGTCGGCGGCGCCGCCCTCGCGGAGCGGATCGTCGCCGCCACCGACCGGCTGCTCACCCCGGAGGCCCAGGACCTACTCCGGGACACCCTGACGGCGAACGCCGCCGCAGGCGGGGCGACCGCCGCCGGCCTCGCGGTGCTCGCCTGGAGCGGCCTGCGGCTGTTCCGGGCGCTTGACAAGGCCTTCTCCGAGGTGTACGGCGGCACGGGCGAGAGCGGTCTGGTGAGCGAGGTGACGAACGGGCTGGTGGTGCTGGTCACGGTGACGGTGGGCGTGATCGCGGTCGCCGTCGTCGGCGGCGCGGTCACCCGCTTCGCGGGCGACGCCGCCCCGCTGGCGCGGGCCGTCTCGGTGCTCACCCTCGTGGCCGCCTTCCTGCCGCTGTACTACGTGTTCCCGGGCCGACCGGTGACCGTCCGAGAGGCGTTACCCGGCACCGTGCTCGCCGCCGCCGGGTGGTCAGTGCTCGGGTCCGTGTTCGCCGTGTACGCGAGCGTGGCCGGCGGGTCGGTGTACGGCGTACTCGGGGCCGCCCTGCTCGTCGTGACGTGGCTGTACCTCGGCGCGCTCATCGTGATGGTCGGGGCGGTGGTCAACGCGACGATGGCCGGCGAACCGACGAGCACGGACCGGCAGGTACAACAGGCACGCCCGAGTCCTGACGGCCGAATGGCCGACGACGAGGTCGAGCGCGAGTCGACCGAGGGCGTCGACCGGGAGCCGGCCGACGCAGACGGTGACGCGGACGACACCGCCCCGGCGGAGTCAACCGACGGCGTCGGGCCGTCGCTCGACGGCGTCGACGCCGAGACCGCCGAGGAGGTGGCCGCGGTCCGGACCGACGTCGACCAGTTGCGCGAGCAACTGCAGGCGATGGACCAGCGCCTGGAGGACCGCACCGTCAGCCGCTCGGATCTCGAGGGCGACCTGAAGCGGTACGTCCGCGCCCGCCAGCGCCGCGGCCACGCCCGCGGCTGGGGGCCGTACCTCGTGTTGCTGTACGGCACCGCGATGACCCTGGGTGCGTTCTTCTACCTCGAGGGCGTGTGGGCGATCGCCGCGATGCTCGTGGTGTGGCTGTCGACGCTCGGCCTGTACGCCCTGATGGTGCTCGTCGGACTCGGCCTGGGCGGCGTGGCCGCGCTGGGCAAACTCCGCGATCTGGTGGGGTCGCTGCGCCGGTAGTCGCGGACCTCAGACCCCGAGCCACTCGTCGCTGCGGATCTCGTGACCGTTCGCCCGGCAGACCTTCGCGGCCTGCCGCCGGACCGCACGCGACCCCGGGAGCCGCTCCGACGCCTCGATCTCGGCGACGATCCAGTCGGCCACGTCGGGTAGCGCGGACTCGTCGTGTTCCTCGTCCAGGTCCGCGACCGCCCGCAGCGTCCGGAAGTACGCGTCCCGCTGTGAGCCCCAGGGCCCGGCGTCCGGCAGGGGGTCCGCCGCCTCGACGATCCGCTTCATCGCCATGGCCACCTCCGGCCGCTCCAGTCGTCGCCGCACGTCCTCGGGCGACTCGAAGCGCTCGCTGTCGGCGTCCGGCACCAGGTCAGCGACCGTGTACTCCGCCGCGTCCAGCGGCCGGGTCCCGACCCTGGCGACCACGTCCGCCCCCGTCGCGGGGAACGACACTGCCTCGAGGGTCGACTCCACCTCCTCCAGCGTGGTCTCGTCGACCAGCTCCCTCGGGTCGTCCAGGTTCTCCAGGGCCCGCTCCAGGGCGCGCTCTCGCTGCCGTCGCTCCTCGTCGCGCGCCTGACTCTCGCGGCCGCGCTTGTCGTCTGCCATCTCCACGCTACGGTGTCGGCGCGTAAAACTGTGTGGAAATATTACACGAGTCGTCGTGCGGCGCAGCGGGGCCGCCCGCGGGCCGCTCAGAACGTCTCCAGGTAGCGGTCGATCTCCCAGTCCGACACCTCGGCCTTGTACTCGTCGTACTCGGCGCGCTTGGCCTCGACGAACTTCGGGCCGACGTGTTCGCCCAGTGCCCCCATCACGACCTCGTCGGACTCCAGGGCGTCGACGGCCTCGCTGAGGTTCGCCGGGAGGGTGTCGACGCCGCGCTCGCGACGGGTCTCCTCGTCGAACTCGTAGATGTTCTCCCGGACGGGGTCGGGCGCCTCGAGACCGCGCTCGACGCCGTCCAGGCCGGCGTGCAGCATCGCCGCCAGCGCCAGGTAGGGGTTACACGAGGGGTCAGGCGAGCGCAGTTCGATGCGGGAGGCGGCGGGCGTGCGGGCCGCCGGCTTGCGGACGAGCGCGGAGCGGTTCACGTCGCTCCAGGCCACGTACACAGGTGCCTCGTAGCCGGGGACGAGGCGCTTGTAGCTGTTGACGGTGGGGTTGCAGACGGCGGTCAGCGCGGGGGCGTGTTCCAGCACGCCGGCGAGGAAGGACCGCGCCGTCCCGGAGAGGTCGAACTCGTCGTCGGCGTCGTGGAAGGCGTTGTCGCCGTCGCGGTCGAACAGCGAGAGGTGGGTGTGCATCCCGCTGCCGTTTATCCGCGGGATCGGCTTGGGCATGAAGGTGGCGTGCAGGTCGTGCATCTCCGCGACAGCCCGGACCACCGAGCGGAAGGTGGCGATGTTGTCCGCCGTGGTCAGCGCGTCGTCGTACTTG